>JAUZNX010000012.1 GCA_030706745.1 Bacteroidota bacterium | reverse complement strand
TCCATCAATAATCCAGAAGTCATTATCGTTGAACCCGAAGATTGAAGCTCCACTCAATGCTCCGGGCGCATGGCCGTTGAGCGTTTCCCGGTTCCACGAAGTCCCATTGAACCGATGGAGGTCGCCATTCAAAGCGAGAATGTCATTCGGCCCAAAGACCCAGCACCCGGTCATATTGCTCTCGCCGTTCACGTTTGTGAACTCAGTCCACGTGAAGTTGTGTGAGGTGGTATCGTTAGAATGTGAGGTTGAATCGTGGTGGCACGTGTCGCAGCATGTATCACACTTCGGCGGGTTCGGCGGATTCGTAGCCTGATGGGTGCAGGAGCTTATCGCTCCAAGCAACAACAACGACACAGCCATGAATGGGAGGATTCGATTGAGCATACGCTACCTGCGCGTCTGAACGTTGACCGGCCCACTGTTAAATCCGGGTGGCGTCGATCAGCCGTAGGGACGTGCCGCGCACGTCCTGACCGCGGGTGTTACCTGAATCTTACCGTTATTCCGACGACAGGACGTGCGCGGCACGTCCCTACGGTTGGCCTGCGTCTTTCCAGTATTCCGAAGACAGGACGTGCGCGGCACGTCCCTACGGTTGGCCTGCGTCTTTCCGGTATTCCGAGACAGGACGTGCGCGGCACGTCCCTACGGTTGGCCTGCGTCTTTCCGGTATTCCGAAGACAGGACGTGCGCGGCACGTCCCTACGGTTGGCCTGCGTCTTTCCGGTATTCCGAGACAGGACGTGCGCGGCACGTCCCTACAGGCAGGACTTCTCGGCTGCCCTAAATCTTATACCGGAATCCAATGGCGCCGTCGTAATCGAGATCGAAGATATGACTCGCGGCAACGACCGGGCCGCCTTCGACAAAGAACTGGAACGGGGAAAGTGCGCGAGCGTAATTCAATCCAAAGATCGCGCGACCGCCAAAGCCGAATTTATTGTCTTCGAGATTTGCAAAGCTCTCGAGCTTCGGCTCTTTGCTATAGAATATTCTGATTCCCTTCGCGAATGCGACGGCCAATCCGGGACCCGCATACGTATTCAGGACACTCGAGTGGAAAGTGTTGAACTTCCAGACATAATCGACCTGTAGCCGCGGCGAGCCGAAGTAATCAGGTCCAAACCCAACATCGAGTGCTGTCACGGGCGTGGTGCGGTATTGCATCGTGGCTCCGAGCGGATCGCCGAACACCATACCGAGGCTCATGTTCTTCACATTGGCTTCCTGCGCCAGTGTGCGGCCACCAATACCCAACGAACAACACACCATCACAGCGACAAATACAACGCACTTGCAATGACTGAACGAGTCTGATTTCATCATGTAAAATAAGAACCCCATGGATGATTCTAAATCACATCCGGAAGCGGAATATTCAATTACGAATATGTCATGAGAACATAGGAAGAACTCTCCTCTCGCTTGCGGGAGGGGAGGCAGTGTCTTATCTCCCCGTATATTCCGGCTTGCGTTTATCAGCAAACGCTTTGACCGCGTTCGCGTAGTCCTCGGTGCGGCCGGCAGCTTCCTGCATAAAGACCTCATAGTCGAGCGCGTCATCCAGCGAGACGGCAGCGGCGCGGTCCATCATGTGCTTGATATAGCCGTAGGCTTTGGTCGGGCCGGTCGCGAATCGCTCAGCGATCTTCAGCGTCTCGCGCTCCAAATCGGCGGCCGGTACAACTTGATTCGCCAGACTCAACTCGAGCGCTTTTTGCGCCGGCACATCATCGCCAAGTGCGGCGAGTTCGAATGCTTTGGCCACGCCCAGCATCTTGACAAGAAACCAGCTCGACCCGGAATCGGGCACAAGCCCGATGCGGACGAACACCTCGATCAACTTGGCGTTATCGGCCATGATCCGATAATCGCAGGCCAGCGCCAGCGATGCCCCGGCGCCCGCCGCGACACCATTGATCGACGCAATGATTGGCTTCGGCAGCTTGCGCATTGCGCGGATAAGCGGATTATACCGTCGTTCGAGCGAATCGCGAAGCGATCGCTTGCCAGTACCATTGGCACTGTTCCCTGTCGGTGCATCCTTCAGGTCCTGCCCCGAACAAAAGGCTTTACCGGCACCGGTCAGAATAACGACGCGGACGGCATCATTCTTCGCCGCTTCTTTGAATGCGTCCTGCAAATCGGTTGTCAACTGCTCATTGAAGGCATTATAGACTTCCGGGCGGTTCAGCGTGATCGTGAAAATGCCCGAATCGAGCTTAGTGAGGATTGTCTCGGCCATAAAAATGCAGAAGGATCGGAAATGTGATAGAGCTGCTACGGTAGTGTTATAAACAGGTGAACACGAATTCAGATCGGCTGGTTGTCCGGGAACGAACTGTTGTCCCGGCACACAAGTTGGTCTTCATGGGGTCGGGTGTGGTCGGTCAAGAAAGTTTAGGATTGTTTGCCGGGAAGGAGATAGCAATGAAAGCGAATAGGAAAATAGCAGGTAGGGTTTTGGGTCTTGTAATGATGGCAGCCATGCTGGCAATTATGCTGGCCGGCCCACTGGCGGCCCCATTGCGCGCGCAGACGCCCATGGGCAGCACACCCGCGAGTCCAAAAGCGGATACGGCCATTATTTTTCAGCCATCGCAGCCGCTCATCCGGAGCGCGATGCAGCAGGCACGCGACCTCCCAAACAACTGGGGCTTTAATGCTTCGTTCAGCGATTATGGATTCGGCGGGGGACTCTTCCTCGGCCATACGTTTGGCCCGAACGTAAGCGCAGAGCTTTCCGCGGAAATCAGCACTGCTTCCGGCACCCGCGAGTTCGATCTCATCAGTCTCAACAAGGTCAATCGCATCTTTGTTATTCCCATCATGGCAAGTATGCAGTACCGGCTCTTCCGCGATGGACTCAGCGATAATCTCCGGCCATACGTCACGGCCGGCGCGGGACCCGTCGTCGCGATGACTACTCCGTATGCCGAAGATTTTTTCATGGCGTTTGCCGATCAGACCTCGAAGATCGTACCGGGAGGATTTGTCGGAATCGGCGCGAAATTCGGCACCGACCCCAAGAGCACGCTGGGTGCGAGCTTACGTTACTTCATCATACCATATCCTGGTGGCATCGAGAGTACGACCACGGAATCGCTCCCGAATCTTAGTGGGCTGTTCCTCTCGGTCAGCTACGGAATGAATTTCTGATCGAGTATCGGCTCGATCGCTAGTGAACGAAAGCCACCTAAAAGGAGAAGCCCGCTACAAAGCGGGCTTCCGTGCATAAACGAAGTTTCAGCGGTGTTACTCAGGCTGCGACTCCGGCCTTGGATTGCGGCGACATATCCAATGTCTTCGCGGCAAACGCCATCAGATCGCGCATCGTATTCGGATCGAACGGTGAGCGGAGACCCGCTTCCTTGAAGGTCGTCAGCACACTCTTCGTCCCGCCCTTCACACAGATCTTGATGTAGGTATCGAGCGCCTTGTCGTGGTTCTCGGCATTCATCATGCCCAGTTGCATCGCTCCAGTCTGCGCGATGGCATAATCAATGTAGTAGAACGGCGTCTGGAAGATATGTGCCTGTGCATACCAGCGGGCATACTTCATCGCTTCGATGCCGGTGTAATCCATGCCCTGCGTGTACTTGTCCGAAATTTCACTCCAGGCCGCGTCGCGCTCGGCCAAGGTCACATTCGGATGCTCGTAGACCCAGTGCTGGAATTCATCGACGACGCAGATATAACACATCAGCGAAACGACATCGTAGAGATGCTTCCGCTCGAATTTCCGCGCGTTATCGGGACTGAAGAACTGTGTCATCTCCGGCATGCTGAGAAACTCCATGCCCATCGAGTGTACCTCTGCCATATCGCTGGTCGGCCATTGCAGGTCGACCGCTTCGATCGGTTGGCTCTCCCACGCCTGGAATGCATGGCCCATCTCGTGCATGAGCGTCGAGACATCATCTTCATCGCCCGTCGAGTTACAGAAGATCGCTACGCGGCCTTCATCCGGGAACGAGGTGCAGAATGCACCCGCGCGCTTCTCGCGGCGATTTTCAAGATCGATCAGCCCTTCCTTGCGCATCCGCGTGAAGTGCTTGGCCAGACGTGGCGAGATCGCCTCGAAGACGTTCTGTGCCTTGTCAAGCTGCGAATCGACCGGCGCGATGCCAGTCGGGAGTGTCAACTCCGGATGGTAGCCGGCATCCCACGGCTTGAGTTGTGCCGGTTTGCCATTGGCATGCTCACCAAGAATGGCAGCGTGCTGCTCGCGCAGACGCTTTGCCAGCGGGACGGCATAAGCCAGAACCGAATCGCGAAAGGCTTTGGCCTCTGCCGGACCGTAATCCGTGCGGCGCATCAACTCGTAGCCTAACGGAATGTAATTCTTGTGACCCAGATTGCGACCTTCCTGATCGCGCGCATGGACTAATTGATCGAAGATCGTGCCGAGCGCATCATGATGGTCCAAAAACCATTGGCGATACGCGAAGAATGCTGCCTTGCGTGTGGCCGGATCGGATTCGCTCTGCATGTTGCGCGCAACCGGCAGCGTGACTTTCTTGCCGAGCACTTCGACTTCACCGGCAGCAACGATCTTGTCGTACTGATCGGCCAAGTCGCGCTCGCGAATGCGCAAGTCGGAATTGATCGGTGCCATCGGCTCGACCTGCGTCATGAGCGCCTCGATGAGGTACGGTCCGAAGTGTTTGCCGATCGCATCGCGGTGCCGGCTCTTCAGTGTAAAATCGAGCATGATCGAGCCGCCCTTTTCGTAGGCAGGCATCAGGTGCTCGCGGACATACTTATCGGCCTCGTCCCACTTCGGATCATTCATGTGGGCCGCATGCTGATAACTGGTCCGGCTGGCCTCGCCACTGACGTAGGCGCTCAGGGCATTCCAATCTCCGTAGAGCTCGATCCATGCCTTGGGATCGCTCGATGCTTCCGCAGCATCAACGCGAGCGAGTAATTTTGCATACTCGGCATCGACAAATTCTTTGGTCAGACGCTCCGGGCGGTTCGGGTAGTATTTGTAGGTCATAACGAGTTAGGAATAGTATCTACGAGCCGGCCGCTCATAGAAGAGCACAAGAATTAGAATCGGCCTGAAACAAAGCCCGCGCACGGAAAAGTTACCGCGCCTCGAACCGGAGCGCGACCGAATTCATGCAATACCTCAGGCCGGTCGGTTTCGGGCCGTCATCGAAGACGTGACCCAGGTGTCCGCCGCACCTCGAGCAGAGCACGTCCGTCCGCACCATTCCGAAGGAGTTGTCGCTCTTCTCGAGGACTCTGTTCGGCTCGATCGGTGCCCAGAAGCTCGGCCAGCCTGTGCCGGACTCGAACTTCGTTGCCGAGCTGAACAGCGGATTGCCACACGCCGCGCAGACAAAAATCCCGGATCGGTGCTCGTCGAGCAGAGGACCGGTGAACGCCTGCTCGGTGCCCTCGTGGCGCAGGACATCATACGAGGCGGGCGATAACACAGTCTTCCACTGTGCATCGCTTTTTGTCACACGCTCCGTGGCTGGTGGATACGACGACAAATCGAAGTGTGTCGGGTTTCCATTGGCCGCGCTCGTGTGCTGCTGCGCGCACGAGGGCATCGCCAAAATCAGAACAAGCAGTATGAAGATGGATCTCATATTGACTCCGTAACCTCGCCATTGATGAGGCGCGACGAACAAAAAAACTATTTCACAACAAGCATCATCTTTTCATCTCGCAGGACGCGCTGGCCATCGGACCAGGTCGTCACGCAGCGGTAGGCTCCGCTTGGCAGCGAGGATGCATCGATCGGAACGGTCGTCTCGCCAACGGCGACGTCGGCATCGAATGGCAACAAGACCGGTGCACCGATCGAATTATAGATACGCAAGGTCACGTGACCTGTTACGCCGACGTTCAGCCGCACCGTCGCACGGTCCGCAACGGGGTTCGGAGCATTCTGAATGACAGTGAGAGGGACGGCCCCGAGACTGATCCGTTCCGTCGTGTCGCATTGCTGAATTACAATCGCACCGTCCTGTTTCGAAGCAAGCGTTGCGGCCGACGTTCCAAACGTCGCGCTTTGAATCCGCACGGGCGCGACATTCGCCGTCGGCATTAGAATTTCAAACGGCAACTCCGCGACAACCGCCTTACCCGTGAGTGGTGTCGGGAAGGTGGCCGTGATTTGATGATCGCCAAGCGAATAGGCGCTGTCCCTGTATAGGACACTCGAAAGCGGGCTGGGCGGGGTTGTGTGCACAGGTGTCACCTGCGATTTCAGGTCGAGCTGTATCGGATCGAACGTCACGCGGAAGGTCAGGCCAGTGATCGCGGCCTTGGTCACATCGTTGAGCGTCCGCACCGGAACGTTGACGATCTGTCCCGGCCGTCCAAAAATCGTATCGATCGCCAGCACGACAGGGACAAACGTTGCGCGTCCAATGCCGATCAGCGGGATCCGCATTTTTGTCGAGATCCAGGAGACGGAGCCATTCACAAGATGATCGATCAGCAATTCCGCGGTGTCGGGGCCAACACGCGTTGGCTTGAATGTCACACAAATTGTATCGATCGCGCCATTGGAAATCGAGTAACCTTGACGGTTGCGGACTGCCGTTCCGGGCGTCAGCGAAAAGACTGAATCTGGCGCTGGAGTCAGATCGACGGCCGCGACGACACTATCGATCGGAATACACGAATTGTTCGTCACCCGAAAGCACATCTCGAGGCTATCACCGATAGAGACGGTGTCGAAATTCAAGGCGGGGTCCAGCGCGAGAAATGCCGGAGGTTCGGTCGTATGGACGACATACCGGACCGTGGCCACATGGCCGTCATTGGTCGAGATCATGATCGTACCCGAGGACGGACCGGTTTGCGAGGACGTAAATGAAATAATGATCGAGTTGGTCGAGCCAACTTCGAGCGAATCCGGAACGCGCAAGAATGTGAGCGAGCCCGCCGGGCTATCGACGGCAGTAATCCCATGAACGGTGGCCGACCCATGATTGAACAAATTCAACGACCGCGTCACCGTCTGTCCGAACGCCAGACAGCCGAAATCGATCACGGTCGTATCCAGATAGAGATTGCCTTCGATACCGTGGCCGGTGAGGACAAATGTCGCTCGTGCCCCCGGACCGATGGTATCGAGATAGTCGATTTGCGTGAGCACACCGGTATCCTGCGGGCAAAATCGAAGCGTGATCGTAGCGCTCTGCCCGGGTGCAAGCAGCACCGGCTCGGGACCCAGATAGAAGAATGGAGGTTGAAAATTTGTCTTGCCCGTGAGGCGAAGGGTGTCGGTCCCGATGTTCCGGACTGCAACGGCCGTGTCCCGGCACGCACCGACGAGGACCTTGCCAAAGTCGATTGCATTTGGCATCTGCAAATAGCCGAGTCCGGTGAATGCTTTCAGCAGCACGAAGCCATTCGAAGCACTCGAATGGATCGTGTCCGCGCTCAGCAGCGACCCGGAATCCGTGGCACAATATCGAATGATTAGACGTGCGCTATCGCCGGCATGCAGGACAAATGGGATTGCCAGCGATACAAACGTGAAGTGCGGATCGCCAAATGTTTCGTTTGTGATCGTCAGATCGCCATTGCCGGTATTATGGATCAAAAAGCTCGTGTCCTTGCAAGCGTCTTTCTCCACAGTGCCAAAATCGACGAGCGGCGGCAGCGAGAGAATGCCAAGCTTCGGTGGGACCTTCACAATGATACCACTGGTGTGCGACATCACAGCGGGCGGCCGATCCAGATATGCGCCGCTCGCTGGTGTCTCGCCTTGCACGGCCACGGCATACAATTCGGAGTCTCCGGGAACAGTGGAGATCGGCAGCGGCGCGGTCGTCCACTTCGCGGTGTGACTTGCCGGATCATTGGCGAGCACAGCGGGTATCGTTTGCCAGCTTGTGCTGCTGGACCACGCATAATAGACCGTCACCGGCTTCGGACTTGCGGGCACGCCATCGAATTGTGAGGAATAGCCCGTGACCGTGAACGAGTCGGCGGTCATCGTCACTCGCTGGATCGTCGGGCCAACATAGTCCTTCGCCGGATTAAAGTATCCGATGTTGCCGGTTGCCGTAGAAGTTGCAAGATAACCGTTGATACGGAGACGGCCAAGTCCACCAGAACCACCACTCAAGGAGCCGGAGCCACCCTGCGCGCCACTGACATTGATTGTCGAAGCTCCATTGGAATAAATCAGGATCGAGTCTCTGCTCGAGAGCATAACAGCACCACCAGATCCGCCTCCGCCGCCAGCAGCGGACTGAAAGGGGCCGGTCACGCCATCGGAGCCCTTTCCACCAGAGGCTTGAACGCCGCTCCCACTATTGTCGATCGTAAACTCTCCGAATGTCGTAAGGTCAACCGCGCCACCGCCACCTCCACCGCAGCCACCCTGGACAGCGATGCCCACCCTATTTCCAGAGCCGCCACCAGAGCCGCCGGCAAAAGGAACGAGCATACTATTACCAACAGATTGGCCGCTGTTGTCGCCTGTCCCTTGTCCGGCTGTGCCGGCTGTAGCGAACCCGCCACCACCACCGCCATAACTGGGCTTGCTGATTCCGGTCCCGGCATCTCCACCACCGCTGCCGCCGCCATAGCCGCCCAATGGACTCTGCGCGGAACCCACGCCTTTGGCGCCGCTCACGCCGAATGGATGTCCGGTACCGCCGCCACCGCCCTCATCCGAATTACTAATACCGGGATCGCCCGTGCCACCGGGCACTCCATTGAGACCCGCGCCGCCATCCGAGTTCGTGGCAACCGCGCCAGTACTTGTTCCACCCAACGCTGGCCCTTCACCACCGCCGCCTGTGAAGCCATCGCCACCCTCTCCAGGCGCACCGCTTCCGCCGCCGCCGCCTCCGGGACCACCAGCACCTCCGCCAGTTCCAGTCACACCGCCATGTCCGCTCACATCGAGCGTGGCGCTCTCCAGGCGGATCGGACCCATCGAAAGAATGTGCGTCGGTAAGTATGACGGATTACCACCGGTATTGATGTTCCGTGTTGAGACCGTATACGTCCCATTTTGAAGGATCATCGAATCCACAATAAACGTGTGCGTTTCCGTGCGGTTGCCAAGTCCACCCTCACCCAAAACACCACCGCCTGTGACAGCTCCGAAATGCTGCGGTGGAATGATTGAAAAACCGAATTGCGAACTGAGATTGCCGGGGTCACCATTCTGCGCGACCTGAAGCTGGACCGCACTGTTACCAGGGCCTGGCTCGATCAGGATCATCTGCTGAATACACCGGCCGTCCCAACTGAGGATCGCGGGACCGAGCCGGACTTGCTTACGATCATTCGGATTAACCAACCGCACGAGGCTATCCGGCGGAAAAATCGTACCGTCGGTCCCAAAGTAATTCGCGGGCGAGTTGTATGGCGCCAAAATCTCGACCGCGACACACATGCCCGGCGCGCCGGCATCAGGGGTGATGTAGGAGACGGTTGGGGGTGGAGGAGGCGGAGGAGCAATCTGAATTCGCCAGACTGTGTCATCTATTGGCCCTGCAAAAAGGTATCCATCTTTGGCAGCGAGGGCGAAAGCCTGCATATACCCAGAGACAGGCAAACCTGAGCTGAAATTTGTCCAGTGTGCACCATTATCGCTTGATCGAAATACACCCGAACTGGACATGGGGAAATTGGCTACGAAAAGGTCGGTGTCGTTTGCAGCAAGCCCTGCGGCGTAGAGGGAGGCACCTGCCGGTAGGCCCGAGTTGATAGAAAACCAACTATATCCGTTATCGGATGTACGGAATACACCCATCGAACCCTCGGATGCGAAGAGGTTGCTACCAATAGATGCAAAGGAAACAACCAGCCCACCAGGCAAGCCGGCATTTATCCAGCTTGTACCATTGTCGCTCGATCGGAATAAAGAACCGCTTGGATTTCCTGTCGCATTTGTTGCGGCGAACAAGTACGAATCTTTGACATAGAGCGTTATGCATCGAGAACCGTTTCCCGGCCCGACAGCAGTCCAGCTTTTGCCATTATCACTCGAGCGAATGACCAGACCGTCAGTTGAATCGGCACCAGCGAAAATACTTCCACCCACCACAACGAGTCCGGCCGAGCAGTAGCACCTGCTTGTATGCGCTCGCGTCCAGACGAGACTCCAGCTTGTTCCATTGTCGGTCGAACGGTAGACGCCTGTGTCCGTCGCCGCAAAAAGCGAAGTTCCGTTGAGAGCAAGTGCGACAACTCCCATCCCCTTAGGGATACCGACATCCGCACATGACCAACTCGCACCGTTGTCGGTTGTTAAACCGACTGAGCACGCACCATAGCCGCTAATTCTTTCCCCACCGAGGAGATTCGTGCCATTTACCACAAAGCAATTCGCGGCAACATTGCCATTCGTTGGCACCCACTGTTGCGCACGCGCATTCCCCGCGCCCGAAAGCGCGAGTGCGACAAGCAATGCAAAACGGAAGAGATTGCGCGTCATAGCAGGTGCCTGAAGAACAGGCCAAACGCGGGAGGTGGTTCGGCGATATTGGTGGGGGTTAATGGCATTAACCCGTCCGGACACACGGGCAATTGTAAGCGTTAACGGCGTTAATCCCGTCAGAGATGCAGGCGATCGTATGGGTTAACGGCGTTAACCCGATTGGATATGGCAGGCACACACATCGTTATAAAATAATATCCTTCCGGCGAATAATCGTGACCCTTCAATCGTGGATTTCGCCGTGTTGGATAGTTCTCGGACATACCTCATGTGCGATAGGTGATCGAAAACGGGTTAATGCCATTAACCCCTACAAAAATAGATTATTAATACAGCAGCGTAGGGGCTAATGGCATTAGCCCATTTTGATTTGCCGATGTGTTCTCGGTTGATGCAATTAACCCCTGCAAAAATAGACAAAAACAATTTTCAAACCTGGTTTTAGGGTAGGGGCTAATGGCATTAGCCCATTTTGACAACCTTCGGTGCCGTTAGCGGCACTGAACGGCCTCCGATTCTTTTCGTATATTGTATCAAAGTTGATGGGCACCTATGCCCGCTCCATTCGCTTCTAAAAAAGAAAATTTACGACGATGCAAGATACCGCAACCAGAGACTCCCGCAGAAAAGCACTTTCCATCGCGATGGAAGCGATTGAGAAAAATCACGGTAAGGGATCGGTCATGCGCTTAGGCGATCAGCCCCACGTGAAGGTCGATGTGATCCCGACCGGCTCGCTCTCGATCGATGCCGCCATCGGCATCGGCGGCGTGCCCCGTGGCCGCGTCATCGAGATTTTTGGCCCGGAATCCTCCGGCAAGACAACGCTTTGCCTGCACATCATTGCCGAGGCGCAAAAGCGCGGCGGCAACGCGGCGTTCATCGATGCCGAGCACGCGCTCGACGTTGGTTACTCGAAGCGCCTCGGTGTGAACACCGAGGAGTTGATCCTCTCGCAGCCCGAGTTCGGCGAGCAGGCGCTGGATATTCTGGAGCAACTCGTCCGCAGCGCGGCGCTCGATGTCATAGTGGTGGATTCTGTTGCGGCTCTGACGCCGCGCGCCGAGATCGAAGGCGAAATGGGCGATGCACAGATGGGTTCGCACGCGCGGTTGATGTCGCAGGCGATGCGCAAGATCACGGCCGTCATCGGCAAGTCCGGCACGACGGTTATTTTCACGAACCAGCTTCGGTCCAAGATCGGCGTGCTCTATGGCAATCCCGAAACAACGACCGGCGGCAACGCACTCAAGTTTTACGCATCGGTGCGTTTGGACATCCGCCGCCGCGATGTCATCAAGGACGGCACGGAGATTATCGGCAACCGCGTGCGCGTCAAAGTCGTGAAGAACAAACTTGCGCCGCCCTTCCGCGAAGTCGAGTTCGACGTGCTTTACAACGAAGGGATTTCGAAGATGGGCGACATGATCGATGTCGGCATCGAGAACGACATCATCCAGAAGTCCGGCTCGTGGTTCTCGTTCGGTGGCGAGCGCATCGGTCAGGGCCGCGAGTCGGTCAAGACCTTCCTGAAAGAGAATCCCGATTCATTCGCTTTGGTCGAGACTGCGGTGCGCAAAAAGCTTGGCATCGAGATCGAAGTCGCCGGTCCAATCACGAACGGCGCTGTCGCGGCAGGCGGGGTGATCGAGGAGAAGAAGAGGAAGTAGGAACTGAGATTTATGGGATGAAGGGGATTTTTGGGATAGGTCTGAAATCGGTTCGAGTCATTATCCTTCTGTGCAGCGCACTGGCAATGTCTTCCTGCGCTGGCACCACGCCGAAGTATGGCCCTAACCGAAGCTATCCTGTTGGAATCGAGGGGTACTCGTATACCTATGGTTACTTTGATGTTCCTCTTGATTCCAACAGTTACGTGATAACTTTTTCAGATCCTTTTTCCACGGATGAAGCGAATCGCTTGGCCGAGTATCGTGCCGCGGAGCTTACTAATCAGCATGGCTTCGATTACTTCATCTTGAACAAATCGAGAGTCGACGAAAGTACAGCTACCAAGATCATTCGCATGTATAAGGGTGCTGCACCCAGCGGTAACCCATTGGCATACAATGCAAAGGCGATACTGAAAGTGATGCCCCAAACGATCGAGCGGAGCAATTAGGTGTGGCTAATTGGACGGAACCCGAGTTCTGGATCAAACTATTCTTGTCATAGCCAATCCACATTCATCAATCGTCGCAATCATCCATGACCCACAAGCGCCTATTCTTCCGCAGTCAAACGCTGGCGCCGATTCTTGCCGCGATGTTCCTCGCCGCTTGCTCGGCACGCACGCTCTACGTCCCCGATCCGGAGCCAGGGCTGGGACACTACGGCTACAGCGAACTGCCGATCGACTCGACCCGCTACGAGGTCACCTTTACCGGCAATTACGATACGCCCACGCAAACCGTCGATCAATATGCGCTGTACCGTTCGGCCGAGTTGACGGTCGGCCACGGATACGATTATTTTATCGTCGAACATACTCGGCATTGGTCGATGCATTATCACCACAAAGTCGAACTGGTGACGACATACAAAATGCGGATGTATCACGGCAGCAGGCCGGACAAGAATTCAAACGCGTACGACGCCCGATCCATGCTGTCCGCCATGGGTCCGACAATCCAGCGCGGAAGTTAAGCGGTAGCTTAAGCGATAGCTGCGTGGAAGCGAAATCACCTAGATCCGGCGCCAAAAGAACGATGAATTTCCGGTCTGCGTTAAACTTTTCATATGAAGACCCTGCAAATTCCATTCGTTGACGATTCGCTGATTGAAAAGCTGAAGCGAATCGCTGATCGCGAGCGTAGTTCGGTCAGCGACGTAATCCGGCGCTATCTCGAACAGATGGTGGCAAGCCATGAACCTCCTGCGAATGGGGCGACAAACAAAAATGCCATCCTTGCATCGACGAGGGGAACTTGGAGCGCCAGTCAATACTCAGAATTCGACCAAAACACAGCGCCCTTCCGAGAGATTGATCCTTCACTCTGGCAATGAGCGCATTGCTCATCGACACGAACGCATACGCTGCCCACTTCAGAGGTGATGCACGCATTACAGCGTTGTTCGAGCAGGCAGAATTACTGGTGTTTCCATTCGTTGTTGTTGCCGAACTGCTATCGGGCTTCAAGCTTGGCTCTCGCGAAGCGGAGAATCGCAAGAGTCTGTTCGCTCTTCTCGATTCAAGCGATACGAGTATTCTCTATCCCGATGACGAGACGAGCGAATACTATGCAAGCATTTTTGCGGAATTGAGATCAAAGGGTTTGCCAATACCTACGAACGATCTCTGGATTGCGGCCCTGGCCCTGCAGCGCAACTTGCCACTATGCACGTTGGATAAGCATTTTTCGATGATCGGCGATCTTTTGATCGTTTAGGTTACCCCACGATGGAAGGCAAGATCACATCGATCCAACGTCAGAAAAACGACTCGGCTCGCGCGTCGATCTTTCTGGACGAGGCATTTGCCTTCGGTGTGTGCGATCAGACCGTCGAGGAGTTTCGCCTCCGCAAAGGCGATTACATCGACCGTGAGCTCTTCGAGAAGATCTCGGAATTCGATTATTTCATCAGTGCCAAGCGGATTGCGATCGCGTATCTGAATTACCGCGCTCGTAGCGAGAAGGAAATCCGCGACCGGCTCAGTAAAGAGGATATACCGACAGCCATCACGGATCGTGTTCTCGATTTTTTGCGAGAGCAGCATTTGGTGAACGATGAGCACTGGTCGCGGGCATTCGTAAATGATAAATTGGTCCGCAAGCCGGTCTCCTCGCGGCAGCTTGCGTTTGGGCTGGCCCAAAAAGGTGTTGGCAAGGAGGTCATCGCGGAGACGCTTGCTGAACTCAATGCACGCGAGAGCGATGAAGACCGCGCTCAGCAGGCCGCGGAGAAGCGCTGGCCACGCATCCTGAAGGCCGAAGCCGATCCGCGGAAGAGAAAGCAGAAGTTGTACACGTTTTTGGCTGGCCGGGGGTTCTCCTTCGAGACAATCGAAACAGTTTATGCTAAGATCAGAGGGGACGAAGTGGATAGGACAGGTGAAGGGGATGATTGATCCATTCATCATTCATCATTCGACATTCATCATTGCCTTGTGACCCTCGCCCGATCCATCATCGTCTTTTTCGTCGCGCTGGTCTTCTCCGCGCTGCTCTGGGCATACGTGCGGCTCTCGGCGGCGTATGAATCGGATGTCGATCTGCCGGTCAAGCTCATACCACCGAAAGGCTACGCGCTTGCCAGTGGTCTGCCGCAGACTTTGCACACTCGGCTTCGCGGTGCGGGATGGCAGATTATGACGATGAACTTCACAAAGAACTCCGATTTCACATTCGATCTCTCAGAGCGAGTAGTCGGCGGAAGTGGCGGCTCTCTCTTGCTCAAAGGCGATGAGATTGCCAATGCCGCCGTCCTGCCAAGCGAATTGCGCGTTCTCAAAGTCGAGCCGGATTCTCTTCGGCTCGACTTTGACCGGCTGGTTGCCAAGCGGCTGCCTGTAGAAGCTCGAATCGACGTGCGTCCCAGTCGAGGATATGTAGTCGGGAAGACCACCATCACTCCTTCCTATGTTCTCGTAAATGGCGCGCCATCGGTGCTGGATTCCCTTCGCTGGCTTTCAACGCAGTCCGTTGAAGTCCTCGGTGCGAAAGAACCGGTCGATCGCGTCGTGCAACTTTCGGATAGCCTTGCAAATTTCATATCGGTCGTGAATGCTCCAAAGATTTCGATCCACGTTGAGGTCGAAGCGGTTGCCGAACGAACGCTCGCAGGCGTAGCGGTCACCGTAGAAGCATTACCTCCGGATTACGAGCTGGTCCTCATCCCGAACATGATGAGCGTCACCGTTCGGGGCGGGGTCAATGAGTTGGCCAAATTGCAGACGTCTTCGATCCGCGCCCGCGTCGTGTATGATCCTCGGATGGTCGATACGGCACACACGCTGGTACCACTCGTCGAAACGCCGAACGGCATCACCTATCTGGCCTCGGATCCACAATCGCTCCGGTTCATCGTCCGCAAGAAGAATTTACAACTCTCGAAGGCGGCAGGCATGGATCATCAATCGAGCATGGGAGGTACGCATGCTGCTCCATGAGGCATCATTCGTGGTCGTCGATGTGGAGACGACCGGTCTTTCCGCCGAGCGCGACCGGATCACCGAGATTGCGATGGTGCGCTTCGAAGCCGGTGCGATCACGGAGACATTCTCCACGTTGCTGAATCCCGAGCGATTCATCCCGTCCGAGATCACCCGAATCACGGGGATCACTAACGCGATGGTCTTCGGGAAGCCGCGCTTCGAGGATGCGTTGCCAGAGATCAGGCAATTCCTCTCGCGTGGAACGGCGAACTTTGTTTTTACGGGCCATAACGTGAAGTTCGATCACGGATTCGTCTCTCAATCGTTTTTGCGGGCGGGAGATCGGCTCGAACTTTCAGCGACTGACGAAATCGAGCATATCCTTTGTACATGCCGGCTTGCGAGGCGGCTCTTGCCAAAGCTCAAAAGCAAATCGCTGTCGAGTGTCCAAGGCTACTTCGGCATTAAGAATTCGCGGCAGCATCGCGCGGGCGGGGATGCAGAAGCGACGGCGAAAGTGCTGGGACACTTCATTGCAATGGCCGAAGAGCTGGAGATCGAGTCGCTCGAAGACTTGATCCGCCTGCAATATGCGCGGCCAAACTATGGACGCCGCAAGACAAAGCGGGAGTTGTCACTCCGCGACAAAGTGCGCGCGTTTCCGGAACGGCCAGGCGTATACATCATGACCGGAAGTGTGGGCGAAGTGCTGTACGTTGGCAAGGCGAAGAACTTGCACGATCGCGTCTCAAACTATTTTTCGACCGCAAACACGCAGGGGACAAAGCTCGCGCAACTCATGCGAGTGGTCAAAGACATCAATTACGAAGAGACAGGCAGCGAGCTTTCGGCACTCCTGCTCGAAAGCCGCCGCATCAAGGAACACAATCCGCGATTTAACTCGGTCGATCGGTTTTATAAAGGACAGGCATTTGTCCGGCTCGATGTGCAGAATCCATTTCCCACACTAGCGATGGTACGCGAACCGGCGGGCGATGGAGCGGAGTATTACGGTCCGTTCAAATGGCCATCCGGTGCCGAAGCACTTATCGATGTCTTGAACCGTGCATTTCAGTTGCGCGAATGCGGCGATCAGTTTCGAGTGGGCGCGGAGCAGCGACCGTGCTTGTATTATGAAATCGGACGATGCACAGCGCCCTGCGCCTTGTTTGCGACGGAGCAGCAGTATCACTTGGAAGTCGATCGCCTGCGCGCATTTCTTGCAGCCGGGGACGATGGTATTCTTGCGCACGTCGAGGCCATGATGAAATTGGCCGCAGACCGGCTGGACTTCGAAGAGGCGCAATACTATAAGATTCGATCATCCGAACTCCGCCGCATTCTTGGACGTGGAGATCGTCCAGATGCCAGTCTCAGCGGAAATGATTGCGTGATTCTGAATCCCACGGTTCCTGGCACCTGCGAAATTCTGCTCATTCGCTTTGGACGGCTCGTGAAGCAAATGACATTCACCGCTTCCCAAATCGACATCGCCGAATCGTGGTTCACGCGCCAGATACGGATGTATTACGGAGCCACATCCGCCATTCCGCCCACTGCGGGCAAGCCTGAGATCGACGAAATGCGTATCCTCAGTCGATGGGTCGAGCAAAAGCGCGAGAAAGGCACGCGCATTATCTATGTTGAACCGAATTGGGAAGCCTCTGTCGAAAAGTTGGTTGCCAACCTTCGCGGACTGCTCGCGCCAGCAGAGACTCATTCGAAGCCTTCGCCAGCGCGTACCCGCAAGCTTTCGCTGAAACCAATGACCGAACCGAAAACCAAGATCGCATAGTTACAAAGTATGCATCCGTCGACAAAGACCATCCTGTTTTGTGTTATGCTCCTGCTACTGACGCTCGGTATCCGATTGTTGGTCTCCGATCGCGTTTGGTTCTGGATGCCCCTTGGAATCGGCACCGTTGTGTTCTGCATTATCCGCCTTTGGCAAATTCGCAAAATAGTTTAATATGGAAATACTCGAGCAGTTCGTCAACAATAATGGCGTGCAGATTCACACGCTCGAGTTCAACCCAACGGCCGCCGGCCTTCCACTCATCATGGTCCCTGGCATGGCCAATGCCGCGGAAGAGATAGCCGAGACGGTCGGACCGCTCTTGACGCGGCGGACGGTTGCACTCAGCATTCGCGGGCGTGGCAAGAGCGATTCACCTGCGACCGGCTGGCGTCTTGAAGATCAGGCATCCGACATCGCCGCAGTCGTGAAGCATTTCGGATTTCCGAAGATCGCGCTCTTCGGCCACTCGACTGGCGGCTCGATCGCCGCCCGCGCATTGCCAATGTTGAATGCCGAAGTTGCAGCGTTCTTCATCGGCGATTTTGCGCCATTCTATCCGCCCTACGATGAAGGCTGGCGGCAGCACGTCAAGCAATTTCCGGATCTGGCGATTTCGGATGTCGCGCTCGCAGGGATTGTAGCCGAGCCCGAATATATCGATGTTTCGGAGTATCTCAAACCTGTTGCATCACTCTTTGCAATGACAGGGGATCTGGATAAGTCACTGCTACAAGCCGAAGAGCTTGCGGGACTCCAAAAGCTATTTCCACGCATCACAATTGAACGACTGGAAGGCTGCAGTCACGAGTTCCTAGCCGACGATCCCACACATTCCGTTCTGGCGATCGAGCGGTGTCTCGCCAACATGTAGAATGTGCCACGCGCGGACCCTAAATCTATTCTGCGACTTTGTGGTGCGTTGTGTCTCTTCTCATTAAGTCCGATAAAGAGTGACCGGTCATCCTGGACGGAATAATGCAGCATGATACAAACCGAAAGCGAAAAGCAAGAGCGGTTCATGGCGTGCCTCACGCCGTGTCTTGCGCGGCTATCGCGATTTTGCCATGCGTTGACAAAGGATGGCGTGGATGATCGATCATCCACGGAGAATGGCCGCGATCTCTTAAGCGATGCAATTCTGCTCGCGTACGAGAACTTCGATACCCTTCGCGCGCCCGAAGCCTTCACCAGCTATATCTTCATCACGGCGCGCCGGCTGTACTATCGCCGGGAACGCCGCAAGAAAATCTGGGGAGTCTTCGGAAGCGATGCGGAGCAGATCATCGATGACCGCACGACCGCGCCGGACGTGCGGCTCGATCTCGAAGCACTCGACCGGGCACTCGCGCAATTACCTGAGAAGCAGCGCGAAGCCGTGATCTTGTTCGAAATCTCCGAGCTATCGCTCAAGGAGATATGCAAGATTCAGGGTGGATCGCTCTCCGGAGTGAAATCGCGCATCGTCCGGGGCCGCGAGAAACTCGCCGAGTTGCTCGGCGAGCGCGAATCGCGGCTACCAGATGGTGGGGCCACCCGCCGCGCGGACATCACATCCTTCCAACGCAGTGGAGCGATCGCATTTATGAGGGAGAAAGTATGAAGATCGAAGAAGAACTTCAACACTCGCAAGAGTTAGCCGAGCACTTCGCGAAGCGTCGCGAGGAAGCGCCGCTACTATCTACCTCGGAAGTCGAGAAACTTCTCGGATCTCGTGCCATGCTGCCAACCCGATCACGCAACATCATCAGGAGAAGCATCATGACACTCGCAGGAATCAGCGGAATAGGAGCAATCGCATACTTTGCATTCAGTGGGCCGCCGCAGCAGCACCCCGTTCATGAGAATCATGTTCGAAAGGACATAACGGCATCTGTATCAGGACAGCAGGAGCCCATACCGATACCCATGATTACACAAACGGCAAAAGTAGCTTCCGCGCGAAAAGCTGCTTGCCGGCATGCGCCGATGGGCAGCCTCACTCCCAAAGGATGGAGCTCGGGTGACAATAATTATTTTATACAGCTATCGCCCGAAGAGCGTGCACGGATTGGACTGGTGGTTTCAGGAGACACGGTCTACAACTATATGCTCAACGAACGCGATACTGCCGAGTGCGGATCGTTTGGAGCCAGCTTCATTTCAACGGGTTCTCTGGTGCAACACCTTCCAGCCGGGGTACACGCACCTCGATTCTATCCTCTACTGATGACTCTCGGAAATGGACGAGGCGCGGCGTGGAGGAATAAGGATGCTGTTGGTTGGATGGGAACGCAGGGTTTTGAAGAGGAATTTCGAAACTGGTTGCTCAAGCCGGCCGAACCAGGCTACTATGCGCTCGGGTACATGAAAATGCTGGGATATTCGGATTCAACCGGCCAGCACTACAAAGTGACTCTTACCATTGGAAAGAATTTTCCGAAGCCGAGCTTGATCCCCTTCTCGAGGCCAAAACTTCAAGGCTATTCTGACACAGTCATCAACGATCTCGTGCAACTTGCTCACTATTATGAGGGCTCGATCCCTCGGCCCGATGTCGTGCTGCCAAAGTCGGTGATCGTCAAGGTCGATACTACGACGCCGGTCCTCTTACTGCATCAGTTGGACAGTCTGCACAACACCGCAAGTATGCAGAACTTGCGTTCAACGATGTCGCATCTCGATGAGCTTATTGGAGTACCAATCCATCGCTCTGGCCATGCTCCTGATAGCGATTATGTATTGTGGTATAAGCCGACGGAGGAGTTCTTAAGTCTACTACCATCGGTGAAAGCAGAAACTATTCGATCGCGAACCGGGCCGCCCAGTTGCCTCTCCATGCCACATACTGCGACTGGCTCTGTGAATATTACTTATTGTGTCGAACACGAGGGCGATGCATCCATTATGGTCATGGACCTTTGGGGCCGTTCCATGTTGAGCTCTGTCGAGCGCGCGCATCCCGGTGATAACGTTGCAGCAATCAATACCGAGACGCTCGCATCAGGAATGTACCTGGTTGTCATCTCAACGGTCGAGGGCGCCCGAAGCCAGCGCATTTGGATCGAAAACACGCATCCCAAGATGGTTGGAACGACGGAGAATCCGCTTCCGCGGGGGACTATGCCTTCGGCCGCGGAGAGGAACGCTGTGCTGCTCGCTATCCCGCACGTCGAGCTCGATTCTTCAGGGCTGGCACGCATCGGCATCGAAAGTAATCAATACATGGCGGCCTATCACTATGCGAAGAAGGGCCCGTCCATCGTCGAGCGCACAGCCGTGATGCGTTCCTGGGGTACCATGGAAGCGACGCTCGATCGCAACGACGTGAAGCACGTCACGCCACAGGACTTCCGACCGACGTTCGTGACAGACGGGGCGGGGAGGAAGCGGGTGTATCTCTCGATGGTGGATACCTCTATTAAGGACCCAAAGGCACAGTATGATGCACTAATGGTCGAAGAGACGCAGAAATTCGCAAGCATCAGCGAGCTTGTACCAATCTTGATTCGCGAATTGAACACACCCGATTCTGTCGGCGCGCGTGATCTCATCTTCTGGTACCAGCCGACGCCGGAATTCCTCGCTGCACTTCCTGACTCCGCGAGAGCCATTGCGAAGATCATGATCGGACAGAGCAGCAACGCTTCGGTACAATCTGGTCAAGGAGTTATCGAGAAGGTATCGGCCTATCCAAATCCTTCGAAGGGTAACTTCACGGCTCGGTTCACGCTCACGACGCTGCGGACACTGACACTCACGATGCGCAACCTGCTCGGCCAGCAAGTCGCGCCGCCAGTGGTTGTGCATGCGGAAGGCACAAGCGAGCAGAAGTTGGACTTCGATTCGCTTGGTGAGGGAGTATACATTCTCGATGTTACATCAGACGCAGGCGAGGAATATCTTCAGCGGGTGGTGATCGTCCGATAAGAGATTAGGAGCACAAGCACCCGCCCTATCTGGCGGGTGCTTTCATCTTTGTTCTATCGCTCACGTCCCCCGTGGGCTTCGTGTCCTTCCTGCTTTTCCCAGCCTTTGTGTTTTCCGTTGTCGTGCCAGGTGCCTTCGTAGTAATCGTAATGATCGCCGCGGCGGACGTATCGCGGCGCAACCCAGACATGATAGGGTGTTGGGGGTACTTGCCATCGGCCAGGCACCCAGACGTATCGGGCAAGCCGAACGTCAAACGCGTAGTTACCGGGCACCCACACCGCTGATGGCGTCGGCGCCGGAACGACGACCTCGTATCGTGGCGGTGGGGGCGCGCCGAAGTGAACGTCCACATGGATTTGCGCGAAGGCTGGTGTTGCAAGCGCCAAGAGCCCGCATAGACTTAATACTTTGATCAGATTTCTCATGATGTTGAATAACCTCGTTTCTATCGGTTAGTAGCTCTGCATCTAAGCAGTACAAATTGCCTGCCCAATCGTAGTGTGCTGATCGTTAGACTCTGCTGTTAACATGGGAGTTTAAGGGCTTTCGTGATGAGAGGATAATAGTAGGATTAATAGATCGTAAGGCCACGAAGATCCCATCGAAATTGAACTTCCGGGAAACCGCGTTGCTCCGGACGCCTGTTCAAGTTTGCCATGAGTAAAACTGTCGCCGCTCGCATCAACCAACTCGCCGAGAAATATTATGATGAGATGGTCCGCTTACGCCGGACCATTCACACATGTCCCGAACTTGCATTCGAGGAATTCGAAACGAGCAGGCTTGTCGCCGAAACACTTGAGCATCTCGGTCTGACAGTAAGGCGTGGCGTTGCGAAGACGGGAGTGGTTGCATCATTGCGTGGCACGCTTCCCGGTAAAGCCGTGGCACTCCGTAGCGATATGGACGCGCTTCCGATCACCGAAGCAACAGGACTTCCTTTCGCATCGAAGAATGCCGGCAAGATGCATGCGTGTGGGCACGATTCGCACACGGCAATTGGGCTGGGCGCGGCAATGATCCTGTCCGAACTCAAAGATGAGATCGCAGGCGAAGTCCGATTTCTATTTCAGCCAAGTGAAGAACGCAATCCAGGGGGCGCTCCATTCATGATCGAAGAAGGTGCGCTCGATGGGGTCTCGAGAGTCTATGGCCTGCATGTGCTCGCGCAGGCGGATGCTGGTACAGTCGGGTTTTGTCCCGGCGAGATGATGGCGAGTGCCGACGAGCTCTACATTACGATTCGCGGCCGGTCCGGGCACGGCGCGCGCCCGCATCACACGATCGATCCTGTCGTCGTTTCCGCTCAGGTAATCCTTGCACTTCAGACTCTTGTCTCACGCAATCTCGATCCATTCGCGCAAGGCGTGATCTCGATATGCAGTATCCATGGCGGGTTTGCGCCGAATATCGTGCCCAACGAAGTCAAGCTCGTTGGGACGCTACGGGCGATGTCCGTCGAGTGGCGCGAGTATGCGCACAAGCGCGTTCACGAGATTGTCAATGGCATCTGCTTTTCCGCGCGCGCGGAAGCGGATATTAAGATTGATTTAGGCTATCCCGTGCTGGTCAACGATGAGCGCGAGACGGCCTTCGCCGAAGCATGTGCAACCGAGTTGTTTGGACAGGACCGCGTCTTCCGCGCCGAGCGGCTGATGGGTGCCGAAGATTTCGCCTACTATCTGCAAAAGGTCCCCGGTACGTTCTACCGCCTGGGCATTCGCAATGAAGCTCAGGGCATCACCGCTGATATCCATAACGATCACTTCACGATTGACGAATCCTCCATGAAGGCTGGCGCGGCCATGCAGGCGTACCTGGCGATTCAGGCGCTTCTTCAATGACAAATGATGATGACAAGTGGGGGCTCCGATTTGTCAATTGTCATTTGTCATTGCCACGCTTCCCGTCCGCTGCAGCTTGCCCCAGCCCTGCAACTGCCCGCGTAAGGCTGCGAAGACAGACTTGAAGAGCACATAGTACATCAATTGCCGATAGAGGAATCGTTGGAGCGGAAGCCAAACAAGGATTGTCAGTCGCTCGCCTTCGAGTGAGAACGCGATGATGCTTCCGAGCAGGTCGATCGCGAGGAAGAGCAGGTAGGACTCCAGTGTCACGTCCGTGTGTCCACTGAACAGGCTGATAATGAAGATGAGATCGACGACAGGGGCGAGCAACGGTAGCAGAATTTGGAAGATCAGAATGTTCGGCATGGCAACGAGACCGAGCCCACCGGCACGGGCATTGAAGAGCGCATCGCGGTGCTTCCAGAATGACTGCATGGTGCCGAACGTCCAACGGAATCGCTGCTTGACGAATGGACGGATTTTCTCCGGCGCCTCTGTCCAGGCTTTGGCGCGCTCAGCATAGCGCACTCGCCAACCCGCACGGACCAGGCGCATGGTGAGGTCGGTATCCTCGGCAAGTGTATCGCTCGTGTAGGACCCCACTTCGAGGAGCGCTGTCCGGCGGAATGCCCCGATGGCTCCTGGCACGACGGTGATCGCTCCGAGCAATTCAAATGCGCGACGATCGAAGTTCTGACTCGATGTATATTCAATCGCTTGCCATCGCGTGAGCAGGTTCATGACGTTGCCGACCTTCACATTGCCGGCCACGCCGCCGACGCGCGCGTCTTTTTCGAAATAATACGCGAGTTCGTTGAGTGCTTCGGAATCGAAAATCGTATCGGCGTCGATCACAACAATGATTTCGCCTTCCGAGCGGGCAATTCCATAATTCAGCGCGCTCGCTTTGCCGCCGTTGGGCTTGGTAAACACTTGGACACCTGGGTGATCCTTGTATTTATCCGCCACAATAGCAAAGGTATCATCGGTCGAGCCATCATCGACAACTGTTACGTTAAACGACGGATACCGGGATGCCAGCACAGTCTCGATCGTCCGGATGACGACAATGTTCTCGTTGTATGCGGGAATAATCACGTTGATCTTTGGAGGCGCATGATCGAGGACCAACGGCACGGAGCGTTCTTCGCGCTCGCGCCTCCATTGTGTGATCGCGAGCGCTGCGATCGCGAGCATACGCGCAATTGCAGCGATGATGGCGGCAAAAAAGATCGCATAGAGCGTTCGTTGGACATAGAAGAGCAGCAGCAAGAGGGTATTGTCGATTTGCGCGTCGCGCAATTTACTTCCCGTAAGCGGTTGCATGAATTGCGAACGTTGTACGCCTGCAAACGCCGAGAGCGATGATAGTTCGAGTCCGCGCGCACGGAGTGAATCAATTAGAATGGGGAGTGCCTCGATCGTAGCCGATCGATCGCCGCCAGCATCATGCAGCAAGATGATCGAACCAAGCGAGAGCTGGGCCAGACACGAATCGACGATCTGCTTCGCCGTCACTGGCAGACTCCAATCGCGCGGATCGATCGTCTCGCCGGCCATTGTATACCCCAGCCGTGCCGCGCGCGCCACTGGCTCCAACTCCTCGATTGTCGTAGGCTCGGCGTCTGCGTTGTACGGCGGACGAAACAAAATTGTATTTACGAGACATGCCGCCCGTATGATATTCTCAGTCAGCGTGAGTTCGCTCACCGTTCGCGCTTCACTGATGAGCGCGATATTCGGGTGGGTGAAGGTATGATTGCCGATTTCATGGCCTTCCGCGTAGATGCGTTTCAACAGCCGGAAATTGCGTTCGGCGTTTACTCCGACGACAAAAAAAGCCGCCGGTGCATGTTTGGCCGACAAAATATCGAGTACTTTCGGCGTCCAACTCGGATCGGGCCCATCATCAAAGGTCAGGACGACTTTATGCGCATCCTTACCGTATCGCTGGAGTACATAGCCAGACGGCAGTGTGGTGTACTGTTCGTTCTGGATAAATTGATCTGCCGAATCATACTCCAGATGGCGAAGTCCCTGCGCCGGTTCGGCAATCAGATTCAAGAGCTCACCATCACCTTGATACTCGGGTTGCGTCGTTCCTCGGATTGTATCGAACTCGTCTAACGTCTTGCTCGTGAAGGGAGAGACATCATCGCCATAGATTGTCCAGAGCGAAGGGTCTTCTGCGCCAAGCCGCCACACCGCGGTTCCGGCGATGTCATATTGGTCCAGAAACGAAAGCTGATTGAACGTGGTGACAGCATCGTTAAGCCAAATATCATGATGGGTGCTATCATCCTCATCGAAGCCATAGTGGATCGAACCAGTCGCACTATCGAACGTGAGTGTCGTGTCCGATTCGCGCGCTTGTACGACAGCCTGCTCGAACGTAATCTCATCGGCAACGTGGGTTTGCCCACTTGGCTCGGTCGTCCAGTCGTATCCATACGCGGCAAGCCCGACGATCAACTTATGGCTCGGAACGTAGCGGGTCGCGCGCTCGACTTGCGCAATGAACCAGTCGTTGGCGCTAATGGGGCCGGGCGCCTGATCGGCGCTATGCTGATCGTAATCCATCAGCACAACATAATCGGTTAGCTGACTGTAGGTACGAAGATCGAAATTATCATCATCCGCCGGGACATCGACCGAGAGTGCTGCGCCTTCTCGGTGCAACGCTCCCTGGAGCTCGCGAAGAAATTGATGAACGTACGGATGTAATGGGGAGGGAATATCTTCAAAGTCTATATTAATGCCGAAGAAGTGATTGGTCTGAGCCAAATCGGCAATTGTTTTGACGAGTTGTGCTCGCGCATGCTCCGGGCGAAGCATCGACTCCAAAATATCCCCACGCCAGGATTGGGTGTTCTCGTCGTAATTCGAGACCATGCAATGCACATTGATCTCCGGATGCTTTGCGAGCAGTTTGACGGCATTCGAATCGGCATCGAATATGAGCGAATCGGTGCGCCCGGCAATGAGTCGCGACCACTCGACAAAGACGGCATTCAAATTATTGATGTGCCGTGCGAGCGAGGAATAACTCGCTGCGTCCCAGTTGACCAGAAAGGCCGCGCGCATGGCATTCGTATCCGAGCCATGGTAAAACGGATTCCGGGCACGGCGGGCAAGAAAAGTCTCCACCGTTCGACGGCTCTGACGAAACTGTTCGACTTCGCGGCGCTGGTTTTTCAGATAGCGTGATGCTTCAGCGCTATTGAGGGCCCGCGCTGTCCGCACCTTGGAGAGCTCCGATTGCGAAAGCATTGTTGCCGCAAGGATGACGACGGCAGCCAATAGGCCAAATCCCGCAACAGCAAGCGCCGAGCGCGTCCCGAGCCAGCGTCGATTGGTGACGCTCTGGAATACATGTCGTGGTTCCTTGGCAGGATCGGGTAGCATATCAGGCAACTACAAATATCTAAAAATCAAGGTTCGGCGACGCTCCGCGAGGTTCGTCCAAGAAATTTGCAGACAGCAAAAAAAAACGAAATTTGTGGGCCCGGGGAATTTGCATGTTATATTGCATGATCTATGCAAAAGTACTTCGCTTCTTTTCTACTAATCGTCATCTTCGCGAGCACCTGCTCATCACCCGTCGCGGCTCAATATTCGTCGAATTGGTTCGGTGTTCGCGCCGGTATCAACATCGCGAATGAGTCCGTTGATATTTTGCCCGGCGGGGCATCGACCGGCTTCCGGATCGGACCATCGTTCGGAGCCCAATATGATTACTCCCTCAGCGATTCCTGGGCGCTTAGTGTGGGATTGCTCTTCAATCAAAAGGGCACGCATCAGCAATATGATTCGGCCTCGCTGAGTCAGACGCCACCGACTACGCCCATTGCGTATGGTGGCAAGGATGATTTCACCTTGAGTTATATCGAAATCCCGATCGTTGCGAAGGCAACATTTGGCTACGGTGATTTCAAGCCCTATCTCTTCGCTGGCCCCTCGATCGGCATTCTGATGTCGGCCTCGGAGGCGGTCGATGGCACGGTGCCACCAATCACGGATGTGAAAACCTTCGCTTCCTCAACCGACATTTCGCTTTATTTGGGGGGTGGTCTCCAGGAGCAGATGGGATCGAAGATGGTCTATTTTGATGCCGGTTATGCGGCCGGATTGACAAAAGTCTTCAAGTCGAACCCACGCACCGCAAGCAATTTCATCGATCTCTCGACTGCAAAATCGGGTGATATACGCCTCGCGATTGGGATGCTGTGGCAAATCTGATCGTCTTATGACTTTTTCTATCCGTTCGCTCTCCTTCGTTCTTGTGCTCCTGGGTTTCAGCCGCATGGCTCAAGCACAGTCCGACAACATGCGGACGCTCCGCCATGCCGCCACACCGCATACGTGGATTGGCGTGCGAGGCGGTCTTAATCTTGCCGGTGAATCTGTCGATGATTCGATTGATGCTTCCTCCACCGGGATGCGCGCGGGATTCATCGGCGGCGTGCAAGTCGATGAGTGGCTCGACAACATGTGGGCGATTTCTACCGGCGCCATGATCGATCAGAAGGGCGTCCATGAGGAGTATGCCTCGCATGCAAAGAGCCACCCAAATCTCTCGGGCAACGACGATTTCACATTTACCTATCTGGAAGTCCCGATCCTGCTGCGCGCCGCATTCGGAAATGGGGATGCTCGGCCGTACCTTTTCGCCGGGCCCTCGATCGGCTTTTTGATGTCGGCGAGCGAAACAGTCAGCGATTCAGTCAAACCAACGACCGGTCTTAAGGACCATCTGTCATCGACGGACCTTTCGATCTTCTTTGGAGCCGGCTTTATGGAAAAACTCTCGGACCGCACCATGCTTAGCATCGATGCCGGCTACGCGCTTGGACTTTCGAAGGTCTATAAAACACCTCCGGAGTCTCTGATCAATAATGGCGATGCGAAGTCCAGCGACATTCGGGTGGCTGTGGCGTTCCTATATGGGCTGTAAGATATAAGAACGGCGTATCGGGATTCACCTGTTGCACGCGCTCGCTATTTCTTCTCCAACTCCTCGAAATACTTTCGAATGAGCGCGTTGTAGTCCGGCGTAAAACCATTCTCGCGCGTTCGAAGCATCTCTTCCTGCAGCGCCTTCTGTCCCTCCGGTGAATTAATTTCGAGTTGGCGTGGGGACTCCCGAACGACATTCTGGCCGGGCTTCGATTCGCGCTCCTGGTCCTTATCGCGTTCATGGACCGAGTGCTGCGCCTGCAACAACCGCGAGAGAATCCGCTCTTGACGCTGGATTGTCTCTGGACGAATACCGTTCGAGCGCATATCACCAATGGACTCCTGCATCTCGTCGGCAATCTTGCGGAGATCTTCGGCAGCCTGACTGACTCCAGTTCTCGATTGCCGTTGCTCATCGGCCATTTGCTCGAGCGATTTCTTGACCGCTTGCTGCTGGGCTTGTAGTCGGGACATGGCAGCCTGCTGCCGCATTAATTCCTTTTGCGCGGACTGGCTACCGCCGGCACCTTGCGCCATTGCCTGCATCTGATTGTTCAGCGCCTGCTGCTGTTGCGCGAGCTTATTAATCTGACTGATGAATTGCTGAAGTGCACTGCCGCCCTGGCCATTCTGTCCAGGCATCTGGCCGCTTTCTCCAGATTGGCCTTCGCCTTCCTGGCCGTCTTCACCTTCACCGCCGGAGCCGCCCTGACCGCTCTGTCCTTTTTGCGCCATCATTTGCTGCATCGCCTTCTGCATCGCTTGCGAGGCTTTATTCAGCGAGCTCATGGCCGACTGCGAATTTTGCTCGGAGCCAGACTGATTGCGCTCGGTCATTGCGTCTTCCGCATGTTGCATGTCGGCAAAAGCCTTGCCCATTTCTTTGCCCATTTCGGGTGTGACCGAAGTCGATTTCTGTGCAAGTTGCATCGCCTTCGAAGCGGTTTGACCGAGTTGGTCTTTCGTCTGCGATT
Organism: Bacteroidota bacterium; assembly: GCA_030706745.1. Lineage (NCBI taxonomy): Bacteria > Pseudomonadati > Bacteroidota > Bacteroidota bacterium. The sequence goes on along the minus strand of JAUZNX010000012.1, from coordinate 73,696 downwards.
GTTGCTCGGCCATGTCCCGGAAGACATTAGAGTTCGGCTGGGCCTGATGCGCCTGATTCTTGATCTGCTCTTCTTTCTGCGAAAGCCGGTTTAGCTCATCGCGGATTTGCTTCATCTCGCGCATGGTCCGCTGCCGCTCATTCTCGGACATCTTCCGCTTGAGATCTGCAAGCTTTCGTTGCGCCTGCTTCATTTGCTTTGAAGCATTCTCGGAGTGTTGCGCTGACTGTGGCATGTTGCCTTGTTGCGCGTCCTGCTGGGCCTGCTCCATCTCGTGGTCGGTCGAGGGATCCGCAAGAGCCTGGGCCGCGGCCTTGGTCTCCTCGGGAGCCTGCATGTTTTCTGGCAACTTCTTCATTTGCTCGGCGATCTGCTTCATCTCCTCGCGCATGCGGTCGAGTTCTTTCTGCGCGTCGGCTTGCTTACGGGCTTCGGCCGCCTTCTCCTCGGGCGTCATCTTCTTGCCCTGGTCCAGCTTCGAACGTGTCGAGTCTGCCGCTTTCTGCTCTTGTTTGGCCAGTTCGCTCGCACTCTTCATCAGCGCATCAACTTTCTGTTCAGCCTGAATCTTCTTGAGGATGTTCGCCGTCCGCTCGATCGATTTGCGAAATTGCTCCTCATTCGTCTTCATGTTCTGCATCGCCTCGGCGAGCTTCTTTGGATCGGCATTCTGCGCCATCGCCTTCTGAAGGTCCTCCATTGCCTTCTTCAACTCCGGCGAATCGATCTGCTTGAACAGCTCCTGCAATTCCTGATACTTTTGCATCGTCTCCGGCGTGAGCACTTGCTGCTGTTCCATCGACTTCGTCATTTGCTGCAAGTCCTTGGCGACTTGATCGATGCGATCGTTCAAGTTCTTTTGTCGCTCGAGCATTTGCTGCACGTCTTTTTGCTTGGAGAAGTCTTGCATCGACCGCGCGAGATCGGTCGTTTTCATCTGCTTCATCTCATCGAGTGTCTCATTCACCTTTCTTTGCAGGTCCTCGGCATCTCGTTTGACTTCCGCCATATCCTTCTGAGCCTTATTAGCCTCTTCGTCGGCGCGCTTAAAAATTTCTTCGACCGAGGGCACGCGCACCGTGTACTCTGGCGTCCGTGCCCGCTTCGGACCCGAGATCGCATCGTTATCGGCCACCTCCATGACATAGGAGACTTCGTCTTCCGGCCCAATACCGAGCGGCGTCAGATTCCAAATGTATGGCACGTCCAAATCTTGCGCGGCGTAATTTGAAAGCGGTACGGTCAACCACTTGTAGGTTGTTTCCGGCGCGACGTATTTGGATTTTGACAACCGGTATCCCAGGCGCATGCCACTGAAGCCGTAATCATCGTGGATGCGGGCCATCATGTCCAACCGCATGTCACTCGGCAAATCGACGCGGCCTTCGCCAGCACCCACGCTAGGTTCAATCAGCGCGATTTGCGGTGGCGCATCCGCCGTGATCGTGACTGCATACTCGATCGGGTGCTCGCTGGCAACGGAGTCCCGATCGAGCAACTCGATATGATAGCTCCCGGATCGGGTAAAGCTAAGCACTCCGGTGGCAATTGAGTCCAGAATAGAAAGAATATGGGACTCATGGATCTCATGAGAGGTATTGGTCCCATCTTTTACCGAATCCACCGACGTAAAAAGGACTTCGGCTCTGACGAGCGGAGCCGACGCGACCACGCGGAAGACTCCACGTGTTCCGGTCACTCCAGAAATATCGCCAATGTTCTCGGCAAGTGTAATCGGTTTCTGCCGAGTGTACGCCGGAGGTTGTACTTCGACGTTCAGCGACCGGACGATCGGATGATCGAGCACGCTGACCTTGAAGCGATCCGACTCGATCTCACCGGATGCAGCGTAGTACTCTACTGGATGCTGCGCGTGAAGTGAATAGACAAAGCCGCTTTTGGCCGCAACTCCTTGGATGCTGCTTGCTTTAATCCGCGCCGAGTCTAATGGCATCGCTTGAAGGGTAATGGGATCGAAATCCTTTTGCCCTTCTTCTCGTGTGCGAAGCTCGATTGATTTAAGTTGCTCGCCGCGAGTAATGACAATGATCCGAACGGAATCGCCGCGCATAACGCGAGCATTACCTGGAGAGACAACAAACGTAAATGGCGCCGGCTTTTGGTAGAAGGTTCGAAAATGAGTCAGCCGCGTGCTCGCAGCAAGCATGTCGTGCCCGGCACCCAGGAATGCGGCAAAACCTAGCACGATCGTCACACAAAAGAGTAGGGCAGCACGTTTCACGGGACGATCATCGACAATTGCGTTGAAATCGAGTGGCCGCACCGATTCGTAGGTATGGGAAAATGCCGCCAGCGCAAGGCTTGGGGATCCGAGGAGATTGGCAGACTTCGAGAAAAGTGGACGCGCAAGTTGCAGCGTGTTGACAAGGCGGTCGCGAACCGTCGGATAATACCGGCCGATCGTCTGAGCAAGTTCGTCGTCGGTTGCATGTGGACGAAGCCCAACGCGGGTTAGTATCGGGTCGAGTGAAAACCCCAGGATTGCCGCAATGGCACCTGGGAGTCCGGTCCCGAACAGCCACGTCCTGCCAGCAATTGAAAAATGTCCGAGCAGCTCTGCAATAATGGCAGCGAGTGCGATCAGAAGAGCCGCGGCAAGGCCATTGAATATTCCACTCCAAAGTGCGACGGACTCTCGGCGCTGGCGCAGGCGCGAGAGGCGTGATAACAATTCGTGATAGAGTTCTTGCGGCAAGTTTGTTCGGGAGGCCGTGACCTGTTGACCTCACAGAAGTTAACTCACCAGTTGGTGCGGGCGTTCCGACACGGCATGCGATCGTGCGATGCGATTTGTGAATCCGGTTTCACTTGGTTACTTGATCCATTTGAGGTATGCTTCCGGAGGATGAAGATTTGAGATCGGTGCGGGTAGTCAGTCCAACATCTTCCATCCCAAAATCCCGATAATCCCGGAAATCTCGGTTCAGACGGTTATCTTTGTACGAATGAATATCGATCTTCTCGAACCCGGCGCACCGCCGGGGCTCAATGTACTCGTCATTGCGTACTACTTTCCGCCGATGGGACTCAGCGGGGTCCAGCGGACGCTGAAATTCGTCAAGTATTTGACGCAATTCGGCTGGCGGCCTATTGTCCTGACTGCCGGCGATGCTCCATATTACGCTCACGATCTTTCGCTGATGGCGGAAATCCAGCCGCTGATCGATAAAGGCCATATCCGCATCGTTCGGACCGCAGAGACCGGAGCACCGGCTCCGAGATTGGCGAAAAAGGACGGTAAGCAGCTCAAGCTTCCAAGCGCGCGATGGCAGCGGATCCGATCGAAGCTGTTGCAGACGATCTATCAGCCCGATAGCCGCATCAAATGGAAGAAACCTGCACTGGTGGCCGCCGAAGAAATATTCAAGACGGAGCGGATTGACGCAATGTTTACGACCGCACCGCCCTTCACCGATTTTCTGATTGCCCATGAGTTGCGACGACGGCACCATGTTCCATTTCTCATGGATTATCGCGATCCGTGGGTCTCGAATCCCGTTCTCAACTTCTACGCGACACCATTTCACAAAGCGTATGCGCGCAAGCTCGAAGATGCGTGCCTGCGTTCTTCGAATGCGATCACTGTCGCAAGCCGCCGCATGAAGGAAGTGCTCCTTCGGGATTACAATTTTCTAAGTCACGAAGACGTGGCGATCGTGCCGCATGGTTACGATCCCGAAGACCTTCGCGCTGCCTCCGCATTAGTCGATAAGTACCGCTCGCCGGAGAAGTTTCGATTGACCTATGGGGGCGCATTCTACGTGGGCCGTTCGCCGATTCCGATGTTCGAAGCGGCCAAGCTTGCGATCAAACGCGAGCCAGCGATGGGAGATGATCTGGAATTGGTCTTCGCCGGTATCCTGCAACGCGAGTACCTGCGGGTGGCGGAAAAATTAGGCCTGACCGGCAACGTCCGCGCGACAGGCTATTTGCCGCATACCGAGGACCTTGCACTTCTGCTATCGAGTGATGTACTCTGGATGACCATGTCTGATGATCTCAGCGCTCCGGGGAAATTATATGAGTATCTCGGCACCGGCAAACCCATCCTCGGACTTGTACCCGAACGCAGTGAGGCGGAGAAAGTCATCCACGATTACGGCGCCGGGATCGCAGTGAAACCGAAAGATATCAAAGCGATCAGCGATACTCTGATCGAACTGCATCGCGCCTGGCGAAAGAGCACCCTGCCGCACAATGTCAATCAGCCGTTCGTGCAATCATTCGACCGTCAGTCTCTGACGAAGGAAATGGCAAGACAATTAGGGCTGATGCTTCGAGCGTAAAGTAAATGTGGCTCAGTGTAATTCGGGCGATGACAGCGCGCCCTCAATGGCAGCAAGTAGCTCATCCGAATGTTTGCGCTCGAAGATAAGCGGGGGCAGCATCCGCAGGACTTCCCCAGCAGTGACGTTGGTGATGATATGTTGATCGAACAAATGTTTCTGAACGTGACGTGCACCGGATGCGAATTCGATGCCGAGCATGAGCCCTCGGCCACGGACATCACGAATCAGTTTTGGATGCTGGTGCATCAACGCTTCAAAATGGGTTTTTAGATGCTCGCCTTCATGCGCCGCATTGTCCATGTAGTTCTTCTCTACGAGATCAAGAACGACTGAACCCGCGACACAGGCGAGAGGATTTCCCCCAAACGTGGTCCCATGGACTCCGGCCTTCATGACATCCGCAATCTCGCGTCGCGCCAGGATTGCGCCAAGCGGCAGACCTCCACCGATTGCCTTCGCACATACGACGATGTCCGGCTTCAGATGATAATGCTCGTAAGCGAAGAAGCGGCCCGTGCGTCCGATGCCGGATTGAATTTCATCCGCAATCAGCAAAAAGTTGTGCTGTGCGCGAAGCTGTACGAGAATATCGGCGAACTCCTGATCGATTTCGACAATGCCGCCTTCGCCCTGGATCGGCTCGATAATAACAGCCGCCGTGCGAGCGGAGACTGCCTCCTCAAGTGCCGCGGCATCGTATGCAATGCAAGTGGAATCAGCAACGAATGGCCCGAAGCTGTCGCGATACTTCGCTTTATCCATGACCGAAAGCGGTCCATAAGTCCGGCCATGAAAGCCGTTTGCCACTCCAATGACTTCGGTTTTGGTGGGACTGGAGAAGAAGCGACGGACTACTTTGATCGCACCTTCGACCGCCTCCGTACCGGAGTTGGTAAAGAAGACGCGTTCGAATCCGGAGGCGCGAGCAAGCTTCTCGGCCAGCACGACCTGCGGCTCCTGAAGGTAAAGATTCGAAAGATGTAAATACTTGCCCGCTTGCTCGCGAATGGCGGCGACGAGTGCCGGATGCGAATGTCCAAGCGCGTTCACCCCAAGCCCGGCAATGGCATCGAGATATGCCGTGCCATCTTCGGTATGGATGTGGACACCTTCCGCATGGGTAACGGCTCCGATCGGAAGCCGATCGTAGGTTGGAAATAGCGCTGCTTTTTCGCGCTCGACAAGATTCATCATATTAACGGATCGTCAGAGAAAATGAAGAGCGGTAAACACCGGTCCCACTCAAAATCTATCCATGAATGAAAACCGCCTAACTCATGCATATCGCTGGAGATACGTCAGGAAGTACGTTCCGGGCGCATTGCGGGGAATAGTACCACATCCCGAATTGACTCTTCGCCGGTCATCATCATCACTAACCGGTCAACGCCGAAGCCAAGACCGCCCATGGGCGGCATGCCATATTCGAGCGAACGCAGAAAGTCTTCATCGAGTACCATCGCCTCTTCATCGCCCTTTGAACGCAGGCGCGCCTGCTCCACAAATCGAGCGCGCTGATCGAGTGGATCATTCAGTTCGCTGAACGAATTCGCGAGCTCCTGGCCGTTAATGTACAGTTCAAACCGTTCGACTAGGCCGGCCTTCGTTGGATGTTTCTTCGCCAGCGGCGACATCGAAAGTGGATAATCGGTAATGAATGTTGGCTCGATGAGTGTGTGCTCGACCTTTGCGGAGAAGATTTCGTCGATGATCTTGCCAGCGCCGGAACTAGGTTCGAGCGCGATCCCAAGCTTCTTCGCGGTAATGGTCAACTCGTCCTCATTCATATCGCCGACGTTGACTCCCGTCGCGCCTTCGATCGCATCGACCATCGAAAGGCGGCGAAATGGCGGTGTGAAATTTAAGATAGAGCCATCGGGCTGTGCAACCTGTGTCGAACCTCCGGTTACCTCACGCGCAACTTCCGCGAGCATCTCGTCGGTAAAGGCCATCATCCACTCGTAATCTTTGTATGCGATGTAGATTTCAGCCATCGTGAATTCGGGGCTGTGATTCTTGTCCATGCCCTCGTTACGGAAATCTTTCGCAATCTCATAGACGCCCTCGGCCAGACCGCCAACAATTAATCGCTTGAGATACAATTCATCAGCAATGCGAAGGAAGAGATCGAAATCGAGCGCGTTGTGGTGTGTGATGAATGGCCGCGCATAGGCGCCACCATAAATCGGCTGCAACACCGGTGTTTCGACCTCGAGGTAACCACGCGAATCGAAATAGCGGCGGATGGTGCTGATGATCTTTGCCCGTGTGCGAAACGTCTTGCGGATATCGGCATTGACGATGAGATCAACATAGCGCTGCCGATACCGTAGTTCCTTGTCGGAGAAGGCATCGTGCCGGATCGTCTCGCCAGTTACGGGATCGGTTTCTTCTTTCACAACCGGCAACGGCCGAATGGCTTTGGCGAGAATTTCGAACGATGCGACGTGCAGCGTGACTTCACCCGTCCGCGTACGGAAGACATAGCCGTTCGCGCCGATAATGTCCCCGAAATCAAGATAATGTAGAAGTCCGTAGCGGTCGGGCAGGTCGTTCGTCTTGAAATAGAGCTGAATCTTGCCATATTCATCCTGAATATGGATGAAGCTGGCCTTGCCCATACGGCGAATTCCCATAATCCGTCCCGCAACGGAGGCCGTAGGATGGGCGTCCGGAGCGTTCTCATCAAAGAGTGCGGCGGCCTCGAATGAGAACCGCGTCCGCTCAAATGAAGTCGCAGCGAACGGATCGACGCCGAGTTTGCGGAGCGCTTCGAGCGAACTGCGGCGCTCGCGCTCCTGATCGGTGAGTGCATCCGGTCGTTCGGCCTCCTCGATATGGCGAAGGGCGTCTTTGATCTCTTCCGCGTGCTCCGTGGGCGGGGTGTGAATTGTCATAGTTCTGCAAAATACGTCTGAGACGGCGTGTGCGTTCCGCGTGGAATGCAATCAATGGGCTCCGCTACTTGGGGTAAGCGATGGGAATCGGTACCGAACGTGATATTGCCGCGTGAGCGATCCGCCTATTTTGTGAAGCAGAGTCCTGAGCGATGCCAGATTCTCCGCAACGAAGAAGGCACCGTTCGAATGGCGCGCGAGCCACAAAAGGCGTGTGGAGGGATCGGTTCGGTAATTGATCACGAAAAGACGAAGGTGTTCTTCCGCGAGCAAATCGTGCAGGTCCTCGATGGAAACGCGACTGGCGTTATCATCACCATCCGTGACTACGAGAAGCACGTCTGTTCGTCCCGTGTCGCCGCTGGTGAACCGGCGGTCTTGTATATTGGTCGTGGCAAGCGCAATCGCATCGTAGAGCGGCGTATACCCCGTGCGGATCGTATCGAAAAAATGCCAGAAGGCACGGATCGGTGCAATGCTATCTTGAAAGCCTGTTTGCGCGATGAAGACGGAGGAGTGGCGTGTATATAAATGCGATTCCGTTCGCGCGACATTATCGAATGTCACCGCTTGCGCGATTGCGCCAGGCTGTGCGTCCAAGAGAATCGAATCGCAATACTTTGTGAGTGAGTCATAAGCATGGAACATCGAGCCGGAGTTATCGAGCACGAAGCTCAGAGCAAGGTGCGTCTCGTATCGCGCTCCGATGGAATCGATGGAGAGTACTTCGGCGGCCCGGTCGTGTCCTCGAACAATAAGGTCCTCCAGTGCCAATGGTCTGGCACCCGGCACTGTGCCATCTATCTCGATCCATGCCTCACTCCAATTTGCGGAATCTGTGCGGAGCAAACCGTTTGACGAATCGCGCAGGGTAATCGAGATCGGCTGCCCGGAGGCGGAAATGATGAATGTGGAATGATGAAGAATGAAGATCGCAATGGTAAGCCCTCTGCGAAATACTAATCTCCGTTGTTCATCCTTCATCATTCCACATTCATCATTTTTCTATCGGAGCCACCCCAGCGGATTCTGCTTGGCGCGGCCCTTCCAGACTTCAAAATGCAGAACCGGTCCATTCTCCTCGTTCGATCCGCTACGTCCGATAGATTGTCCCGCATGCACACGCTCGCCGGCATGCACATTCGCTGCCGCGAGATCGGCGTAGACCGTGTGCAGTCCGCCGGTGTGCTTGACGACCACGATTGTTCCATAACTTGGCAGAGATGAAACGATGGAGATTACCCCCTCGGCGGCCGCCAGTACGGAAGAACCCCGCGTTGCGGAAATGTCGATTCCGAGGTTCATCGTCACCGTATTCAACTCCGCATTGCGGTGCTCGCCAAAACCTTGAACGATGTGGTGCGACGAAGTCGGCCAATTGAGAGAGTGCGGTCCATGCGCGGGGCCTGCCACGATTTCCTCCTCGGGCGCGGGACTGCGCGATCTACGGTTCTTGCGCGTGGCTCGCTCGCGTGTTGCCCGTTCTTCCCGAGAAACGAGTCCGGCGATGATACCTTCCAGCTTTTTCGCACTCGCGCGGCGCTCGGCGAGCAGCTGCTTCAGGCGCTCTTTGCGCGCCTGGATCTGAGCCAGTTGCTTCGCTTCTTCCGCCTTGTGCTGTTCGATAGTCTGCGCTTCCGAAGCGCGTTGCCCGATGGCCTGCTGCTCGGCTGCTATTGAACCGGCAAGCTCGTGACTTGAAAGGCCAAGCGCGGCCTTCATGGAATCGAGTTGGGTGCCGGTCGCTCGATGTGCCCGACCGATCGCCTGGGCGTAATAGCGCATCCGAATCGAAGAATCTGCCCGGTCCGGATTCAGCAAATAGTGGCTCTCATCATGTTGTCGAAGTACTCCGGACTCATAAAGATACCGCACCCCTCGAGCATATTCCGATCTCATTCGGTCAAGCTTCGAAGCCGTGTGGGTGAGTTCGGTATCGACCTCAGATTTTTCTGATGCAAGCTCTTCGGCCTCGGCCTTCAGCCGGGCGATTGTTTGCTGCAGTTGACGCGACCGTGCATCGAATGCCTTCAGATGCTTCTTCGATTTCGCTTCCTGCGCTTCATGATCGCGCAATTCCTTCTCATATTTGGCGATTTCGGCGTTGATCCGCGAAAGCTCCTTATTGGCCTGCGCCGCTCGATGCGATGAACGAGAGTTGGCTTTCGGAACATGTTTATGAGATGGGCGTCTGCGCCCTTCCGTTGGCCGAATCATTAGTCCGAACGCCAACAGAACGCCACCGAGGGCAGCGAGTGTTATCTTCGTGACTTTCTTCAACCTTCTACGTTCTGCTATTCTGTTATGAGTCATCCGTGTGCTGCACGGTAATCCAAGGACAATCCATTGCACCTGCGTGCCGGATTCCCTAACGCACACAACGAACAAGTTGTGTCATCATGACGACCTGCTGCCATAGATTCGTTTTTGTTGTACTTCTCGCCGCCGCGCTTGCCGTGGCGGGTATTACCCATGCCCAGCAGCGAAATACATGGAAGCGGCTTGACTTGAATGTCGGCAAGACCATTGGGTGCGGGTTCTTTTGGGATAAGGACCACGGACTGGTCGGCTCCGGGGTCCGATGGGGACATGACGTCTCCGGTCCGCATTGTGACATTTATAAGACGACCGATGGCGGTGCGACCTGGAGCGCCGCAGTTGTGCCCGCGCTCATCAATGGCGCAGTCACATCGATTTGGATGCAAGATTCCCTCGTCGGCTATGCCAGTATTTTTCCATCCGTGGACTATGGCTACGGACTCACATTCGGAGGCTCATCACTCTGGAAAACGACAGATGCCGGTAGCACGTGGTTCGATCCGTATAAGCTCGATCACGTAATCACCAGTGTCTACGGCCAGAATGGCTTCATGGTCTTTACACTCTGGGATCTCTATGAGTCCACTGGGTTCGTAACCCCGGACTCGCTCGGTGGCGAGTTCTCGTTTGATAGCGGCCGGACCTGGACGAGTGCCTTTCGGCGCTGCAATGGAATCGCATTTTCCGATAGCCTCAATGGGGTTATCACCGAGATGAACCCAAATTTCGGAGGCGGCAATTTTTGGTGTACCTTCGATGCCGGTCATACGTGGCAGAAGACATCCGCACAGTACGAATCATGGTCCATTTACTCGCCGCCCGGCACGCGAATGTACTTCTGCGCAAATGAGTCGCAATTCAACGTGCCCCATCAATCGGTAAACTGGTCCACAGATGGTGGTCTTACCTGGCGCGAGCGCTATCAGTTCGGAGCGATGCGGTTTACCGGGACCATTACGGGGAAGGGTAATACACTTTACATCCAAACGGATACCTCGCGCTACGCCGCGCCAAGTGATAGCCTGCCGACATACTTGCCAAACTATGGTCTGTTCCGTTCGGATGATCTTGGTGCGTCGTGGCATCCTGTCAATGGTCCATCGAATAGTCGTGATACCAGATTTTGTGTTACTGGTTGCGCGGGCGAGGTCGTTTATGCTTTCGATGCCTATGGCGGCGTTTGGAAGACTGTTGATGGCGGCGATAGCACTCTTGTTGGTGGTAACCCTCGCGATGCGCAGTTTTTGCTCAGCAGTGACACGATTTTCTGGACGCCGAGCCCGTGCGGCGATTCAATTTCGATCACGGCCACGTCATCTTCATGTGTCCCTATGATGCTCGATTCCGCGTCATCCCTACACGGCGATCTGTTGTGGCAAGTCGATAGCGCATTCCCGGTCGGGCTCGTGCAGAATGACAGCGCACGCATGACATTGCGATATGATCCCATACGCATGGCCAATGACACGTCCGTTGTCCGCGTATACGGACATTCCGGTAAGCATCCCGTCACGCGCGATCTTCACGTCTTCACCAGTAATAACCTCGCCGAAGGTCTTACCCTATCCCGAGATACCAGCGTCATGCGCATTCCTGGCTGTACATACGCGGATGATACCATTGTGTTTGGCGCGTTTGGGTGTGGGAGTATGGTGATCGATTCTGTCGTCATCCCATCGACGGAAGTTACCGTCACCAATCATTTTCCCGATACCGTTGAAGGCAAAAGTGCTCGCTTACTCTATTTGCTCTTCGTACCGGATAGCGTCGGCCTTCACGAATTCCCAGCGCGTATCTATGCCCATGCGGGACGCCGGTCGTATGACACGACGATTGCCATTACCGCAGAAGCGATCGCAACGCAACCTCGTTATGTCCTGGATAGCACTGCGATAGATTTTGCAACCAAGTACTGCGTTCCGCGATCCGGCTCGCTTAACGTTGCAACGCAGGGCTGTGATACAATTATTGTTGATTCGCTCGTCACGTCGGATGGTGCCTTCTCGGTCACGCATGCACCCGGTTCGATTCTCAACACCACACGGGACTCGCTCGTCGTCTCATTCGGGCCGGATTCGCTTGGAGCCGCCAACGCGACGCTTCATGTGTTCGGACACACGCGGCATCAGGATGTTGACACCGTCATCACATTGAGCGGTGCGAATGCGGGACACTCCGAGGCGCTGACCCTCACGAGCAACACGCTTGCCCTGCCGAGCATCGCCTGCCATCCTAAGATTGACAGCCTCGTATTGAGCAACCAGTGCTGCGAGTTGCTGTATCTCGATTCGATCGTTGCGCCAATTCCTTTGCAGGTTGCATTCGATACCGCGCGCTTCCCGATGGCGAGCAACGATTCGCTAACGCTGTTGGTCCAGTTCACGCCGCAAGACAGCATGGACGAAACGCTGCCGGTTCGGATCGTCATGCACACCTCCAAGCGAAAAGTCGATACGACAGTCTTTGTGTCGGTTTCCAATCATGTGCCGGCCAATCCCCTTGCGCTCTCGGCTGATTCCTTGAATCTTTTCACGAAGTATTGTCAGCCGATTGCCAAGCCGTTCACAGTTTCGAACATGGGGTGCAATGCAATGACGATTGACTCGCTCGTGCTTGTGGGCGATGCACGTCATGAGTTCAGCACGACGATGACGGAGCAAAGCATCGGCTCTCTCGCGCAGTCAAACGCCACCCTTCAGTTTACACCAGACACGTCGGGCCAGCGCATAGTGCAATTGCATCTCTATGCGCACGAGGGAGCCCATGCGAGAGACACGATTCTTACCGTAAGCGGTGAGAATCATACTGCGCCCGAACCATACATCCCGGATTTGCCAAGCCTGCCCGCCGGGGCGGTCCTGAGAGTCCCGATCATGCTACGGCCCACGCTGGATACATTCACACTCGGTAGCTTCGCATTCCATCTGCATCAGAATACGGATTTGTTGACGCCGTTTGCATTGGATTTTACCGGCACGTCCTCGCAATTCCGGATGGACGATGTTTTGATTGCGGAGGAGGGTTCGGGCGCATCCGTGCGCGTGCATCTATCGAACACGCTCTCGAACCTCTCGCAACTTGCATTGCCGATCGTTTACGTCCTGGACAGCGTGCGCGTTGCGATGGATACGCTCACAACCATTTCGATCGATAGCTTTGCGACCGACCGCGAGCCGCAAGTGATTGCATGCAGTGTGCCTGGAAGCGAATTTGCACTTGCACCGGCGTGTGGTAACGCGATCCTGCTCGATCTGCTCCGCTCGCAACCGATCGCGTTCGGCATCACGGCGATCAGTCCGAATCCATCGGGCAGCGCGCGCGCATGGAAGCTCGACTACACCACTCGTGAGGCGCCGCTCGAGCTATCGGTGATCCTGTACGACGCGCGCGGGGTAGCAGTCTATCGCTCGGCGCTTGCACCGGGTGGTATCGGCGATCAGTCGGTCACCGTGCCGGTGCCAAACGCCGAAGGCGATTACTTCCTCGTGCTCGCCAGCCCGCGAGAACGCATGGCACGAAACGTGACCGCGAGGAATTGATTAGACGATGCGCCACACCCGATGAAGGCAACTGGTTGAGCCATCATTAAAGGAATTCGTGAATATTTCGCTCGGACTTGACTCAGTAAAGTACATCGCTATATTTGGAAAGCATCTCGTCCAGTTCGGAATGCACTAAGTCAAATCAAGGACTAATTGCTGCGAGATGTGCTAAAACTGCGATAACGTCTGAATCGAGTGCTTCCATGAATTCTTCTGCCGCGCAAAGATTTTTCTTGCATCCTCGGTTTCGGCGACGTATATTGGTTCTGGGTTCAGGGGCACCAATTGCTCATTTGAAAAAATGACAATTGCACGGTCTCGCATGGGCGACCCTCGAAATTGAGTCAAAGACGAGGCATTGTCCGATGCGGCACCAAACGGTGTCATGCTGATTCAGAAGCGTCCCTTGGTGCGGCTGTACCGCCAGGCCCGCTCAGCTTTACAATCATTGTGGCTTCATGTGCTGCCGGTGATCCCACGTTTAGTAAGGTTGTACCATGAAAAGCTCAATCAGTTTGCTTCGCAGGCCTTTCGTCCTTGCCATCTTCTGCCTAATCGCATCTGGCTTTTACGTCAGATCGGCCTTTGCTCAAGCGCCGTGCTTTACGGTTACCTTGTTGCCGGCAACTCAGAGTTGCGCAAACGGATCGTGTTCCGATCCACAACCGTGCTCGCAATGCATTAAGGTTAGGATTTGCAACGATCAGTGCCCTAACCTAACGATTAGCTCTATTCAAATTGCATGCACTGACGATAATCGGGCCAATTGCCGCAGCTATTGCCCGGATTCAAATTGCGTGAACCATGGCTGTCCGACGTGCCCTGGAGATGTCGGGAATTATTGCAGTTGGCAGGGGCCACGATCGATGGACGCCTTTGACCCTAACGATCCGGGTTTTCCTGGCAGCCATACCCTTCAGTTTGGAGACTGCATGTACTTCACGATCTGCGAAGCCATGCCTGGAGAGATGTACACGTTATCATGCAATTGTAGTTGTAACGGTATTCCTTGCCTTACATACAGCTTTACATTCTAAAAAAGAACTTTACTTTCCTTTTTCCGCAATGAGCCATGGCTTCAGCAACGGCTCATTGCGGTGTTTATACTAGTAACTTAGCATGACGCTCCTAAAATCGTTCTGCGTGTCTGCAGCCATTGTTGTCTCGGGCTCCGTGACCGCTCAACCTGTTCCGAAGCTCGAGTGGGAGCACTGTTATGGCGGATCAAGCTTTGAAGACGTCGAAGTTTATGATCATCTCGATGATTGTTTTTCTGACCACAAGCTCGTTCGCACTCGAGATGGAGGATATGCCTTTGTTGCAGTGACGGTATCGAACGATGGCGATGTCAGTGGTAATCATTCGGCCGGTCTGAACAGCCCGTCGGAAGACTTTTGGTTAGTCAAGACCGATCTCTCGGGAAAGATTCAGTGGCAGAAATGTTTTGGAGGTTCACAATCTGATGCTCCGACATGTTTAATTCAAACTTCCGATGGAGGGTTTGCTCTCTGCGGTTGGACGTTATCGCATGACGGCGACGTAACCGATCCGTATCCTGAAACGATCTCCCCGAATCCTATAACTGGAGCGAAATTCCCTAAATTCGAAGGCTGGGTTGTCAAGACCGATTCGATGGGAGTGAAGGAGTGGGCGCGCAACATCGGATCGCAGACAGGCTTAGAGGTCTTCAATTCTGTGATTGAAGTTTCGGATGGTTTCCTTGCTGTTGGAACGTCCAGCTTGGCTAGAGAAGAAGGATGGATGGGACATGCCTATACCGATGCATTGGTCGTGAAGTTAGACTCGAAGGGTGGTCAACAGTGGCATAGGCTCATAGGAGGAAACTATGGAGATCAGGCAAACTCTGTGATCTCTGTACCAGGCGGCGGATATGTCTTTGCAGGATGGAGCCAGTCGACAGATGGCGACCTGACCGGTCTACAACAGCATGGGAGTGAAGATGCATGGGTAGTCCGCCTCGATACGGACGGTCTTATCATGTGGCAAAAATGTTATGGTGGCTCGTCGTCCGATCGAGCTAACTGTGTTTTCAATACCGGTGACGGTTATGTTGTCGCAGGCTGGACGAGTTCAAACGATGGGGATGTCATCGGGCAACATGGATATCAGGACGGCTGGATACTTAGGATCGATACAAATGGAACCCTACTGAAACAGATCTGTCTGGGTGGCTCCGATTCCGATATTATTCATTCCGTGATTCGGACCGCAGACGGCAATTTCGTTTTTGCGGGCAACACGATTTCCACGGATGGCGACGTCTCCGGTCTCCATCATGGTTCAGTGGACTCCGCGGACGGGTGGGTCGGCGAGTTGTCACCCGATCTGACACTGCTCTGGCAGAATTGCTTAGGTGGCACTGGTAGTGATGGCTTCAGTACTGTCATTGAAACGGCGGACCACGGTCTTTTGCTGAACGGCTCGACAGAAACGGCAAATAATGGCGATGTCAGTGGTAATCATCCCGGCAAAGGGTCGTCAGGCGAGCCGAATCGCGTCTCCGATGTTTGGAATGTAAAATTGCGGAACCCCGCAGCGAAAGTTGAGGGCGAAATTGCTCTCGCTGCCAGGCACGATCTGTATCCAAATCCGGCGCAAACCGAAGTGTATTTGGATATAGAAGGCGCGAGTCCACTCCGCAAGATTCAGTTTTACTCATCGCTGGGAGTGGAAGTGTTTCCGGAGTACCATACCCAGGGCGCCAGAGCCGTCATTACGGTAACGGACCTCCCCGCCGGTGTATACGCTGTCATAGTCAGATACGATGGCGCACCGCCGCAAGTTCGTAGATTCATCCATGCCGGTAAGTAGGTCAAGGCAGAAGGACTTATTTTTCGATATTTGCCCAGAATTCATCAAAAAACTGCGATGCCCGAGGTATCGAACCTCGTTATATTAGGTGGAGGGGGTCCTCTTCGTCAATTACGAATTACGAATTATGAATGACGAATCGGGCTCAATCGACTTATTGGCAATGGGAAAACAGATGGCTACCTAAGAGACACCGTAGCTCGTTCATGAATATTTTCCGAAAACATAGTATAAAATTATATAGCGTGTCTGATGGAACAGATGATTGAGAATCGAGAGAATGCAGAGGCGTTCATTAAATGGCAGGCCTAAGCGGGCATGAGCTTCAGCAGCAACATTTCCATGAGTAACTCGTCGTTGGTGTGCCCGCGACGTGAGGTTTCTTCGGCATGTACGATGGCTCGGGCGGCTGCATCGAGTCGCTCCCGGGAGTATCGGCGGGCCGCGGAGATCGTCTCCTTGACGAAGTAGGCCGCGCCACCATGGAGCCCGAGCGCTTCTGCAATGGCATGCTCGCTTTCGCGCTTCGCGGAGAGTTCGTGGGCAAGCGTGAGTTGCTCGAAGTGCCTGGCGAGCATGATGAGCACGAAGGCCCGCTGGTCCTTGCCAGTGCGGAGAATGCGCAACAGGATCGTCGCCGCCAGCTCCCGGTTTGCGGTGCCGATGGCTTTTGTGAGTTCGAAGATGCTTCGCTCTCTAGAAGCGCCGGTGAGCGCTTCGACATCTTTGGAGGTGATCTCGTCGCGGTCGCCGGCGTAGATGGCGAGTTTTTCGAGTTCGCTGGCCAGCGTGCCGAGTCCGATGCCAAGCTGTGCGACCATGAGGCGCGCGGCTTCGGTGCCGAGCTTCTTCTTGTGCGTCATGGCGCGAGCTTTGACCCACTCGGTCGCCTCGGCATCCTTGAGCACGGCGAACTCGACGACTTCGGCCTTTGCAGCGAGTTCTTTGAACGGCGATTGATTTCGCGCGCCGAACTTCTCCATGTCGAAGATGAGGACGCAGTCCTGATTTGGATGCTCGAGATAGGAAAGTAGCGGATCCTCGCCGCCCTTTTTCTTGCCGCGCGACGCACTGCTGCGTGTTGCAGCCTGACCTGCCGGCTTGGGGCGGAGCATCCGTTCGGCTTCTCGGACAATGACGACTCTGCGCTCGGCCATCATTGGATAGCCCGAGGCCATTGTGATCACGTCTGACAGCGAGACGTCCGAGGCATAGAGCTGATCGAAGTTGAAAGAGCGCGTTGCCTCGTCCGGGACAAGGAGGGTGGGTGCCTCGTGCAGCAATTCGCTCCGAAGGAAGTCTTCCTCGCCGTGAAAAACATAGACGGGCGCCGGCTTGCCCGCGCGCCATGCTTTCAGGATATTTTCAACCGCTCCGGATTTCTGGCCCCGCTCTTGCATTCCTTCAAAGCAATTCGTAGATTTGTGCCGTTCCCCACGAGTCTCAACCAAACTCTTCCATCTGAGATGGCAGAAGGGTTAGAGCGGAGTGGGCGATTTTCGCACGATGCGCTCAACTTTTGATTAGTTTCGTATACCGGCCGTGCGCATTCCGCGCCCGGTCGGATCGCAAGAACGACAGGAAACGCGCGATTTTGAATTGATAATGCACTTTACTACAGAACAGGGAGACGCGAAGACCATATTCCGCCTCAAGGAGCCACGGCTCGATTCACAGAATGCCGGCCAACTCAAGGCGGAATTTCTTATTCTCGCGCAACCTGATATCGATGCGCTGATCGTCGATCTCACCCAGGTAGGGTATATCGATAGCGCAGGTATTTCAGCGCTCTTGTTAGCCCAACGTCAAATGAAGATCCACGAAGGCGAAGTCCGTCTCGTCGGAGTTCGGCCGAATGTCCTTTCAATGCTCCGGCTGACACAGCTTGATAGAATTTTTCCAATTTTTAACACGGTCGAGGAAGCACTTGCAGCCGAACTTGCGTTACCGGACGATGACGAAGCTTTTGGCGGCGAGCCGGAATCGGAGGAGGGGCTGGACGACCCAGAACTCTCGCTCGGGCCCGGCGCTCCGACCGCAAAAGCGATTAGGGCCGGCGCCATTGCCGCCGGCGGTTCTTTTGGTGCAGCAGCCTTAGCAAAAATCATGATGACTCCGTACGACGACGAACTGACAACCGACTTGCTCCTTGCTTCCGAAGCCCCGACCGCACTGGGGTCTTCCATGCCAGTCATTGGAATGCCAACTCTCGGTGATGACGAAGACTTCGTCGACGATGATGATTTCGATGACGACGACGATGATCTCGATGACGATCTCGACGAAGAAGAGGAAGACCTCGACGAAGAGGACGATGTCGAGGATATTGCCGAGGAAGAGGTCCTGGAAGAAGATGACTTCGAGGATGACGACTTCGACGATGAGGAGTTAGAAGAGGACGAGGAGGACGATTTTTAATCCACGGCTGCTGGCAGATTTGCCTGTCACTCGGCCAACAGTCTCCCCGTGCGTTGCCAAACTCCTGTTGCCGTCACTCCACGAATCACATAGAACATCACGCCACTTTGCTGTGGCGTGAATGTTATTGTGTGTTTCGTTGAGATTGCTCCATCGCTCTCCGGCTCACAAACGGTGCGGCCAAGCTCATCATAGAATGTGAGCGAGAGTGAACTGGGCACGTCGCTCTCGATTCGGATTGCGTCCGGGTTTCCAACAACTGCCGGTTGTCGTAACAGGAGCACATGCACTCCGGACACGTTGAGATCGCCCGAAACCGAACGCGGCAGATTCGACCCACTGTCACGAATGCTTTCGAGGCCTGACGCGAGAACAGAGACTTTGTAGTAGCCGAGTGTCGAGCTCGTATCGACGAACTGCAACGTGGAGGAGCTGAGCGTGTCCAACTTGCCGGCATCCTTCCAAGTCAGAAATGTGTAGCCCTCGCTGAGCGGATAGCCAAATGTAGTCTCCGGCGTGTAGTCCCAAGCGATCACAACAGCCTTCTTCCCATTGACCGTAGTGTCGCGAACAGCAAGGTTACTGACTGGCATTGGCGCAAATGGCTGGACCTTCGCTGTGTAGATGTCGAGATCGGTCATGCTCCGTGAGTCCGCCCACCCAGGATGCCAGGTGTTGTTCCAACCAGCGAGGTTGATATAATCACCGATGAAATAGAGTCTCTGTCCGGAATTAGTTTGACGCGAACTCTCCTTCACTGCAAGGCTGGAAGATGCGCTTGAAATCCGGCGGGCGCTGAATGTTGCGCCGCCATCCGTCGAGTGCTCCATGTAAAGATCGCTCCAGATGTTTGAAGGTCCGGTCGGCGCGACATAATAATCGATTGCAAGATCGCCTGTCTGGGGATCGGCAGCGACCCACGAAAAATATCTTGAATAGGCATTCGGAACAGAGTCAGCATCCGCGATGCGCGGTGCGCTCCAATTGACACCGGCATCATCGCTCGTCGCAATCCAGACGTGTGGCACTCCGTCATCAGATTTTCCACACCAGCAAATATACGTTCTGCCTTTGTGGGCGCCAGTATCGGATATGGCAATCGATGGGAAGCTGTTGATCATCACGAAATCCGTGTCAGTACCAATGGTTTGGTAACCGGTGCTATCGTTTGGCGTGACCCCGGCAAGGTTTTTATATTGGCTTAGCAGATGCGGCGCAGAGAATGTCTGACCCCCATCGGTCGAGCGGGTGACCCAGATCGCATTGGTATCCCAGTATTGGATAAATGTTACGATCAGTGTTCCATCTGGCGCAAGAGCCGGAACCGGCGCAGTGAAAAAACTTCCTCCCGCCAGCGAAACGCGATGCGACCAATGCACTCCACTATCGGTCGAATGCGAACAGACAATATGCGGCCGCGAATCGGCGAGGCCATCGGTCTGACCATAATCGACCCAAACGGCATAGAGTCTGTCAACATACGGGCTGCTTGCATTCACATCAACCGCAAGATAGTATTTATCGGACAGCGTATCGGCTCCCCAACTGGACGCAGTGTCGGCAAACGCATCGCCTGCCCATAACCACTTCGCGCCGCGATTGCTCGATCGATACAGAGCGACTTCATTCTGCGCCTGAGGCACTCCGAATTCGCTTCCAAGTCTCCCAAAGAGATAATACACGGTTCCGAAGCGGTCGAACGACACGGAGGGGTCGGTGGTAAGCTGCGCCCATAGTGGCACGCCGGGCAGCGACTGATTCAGCCAGGTTGCCCCGTCATCCGTTGACGAGCAGGCAAGCATCTGATTATAGATGCTGTCGTCGTTCGCGCCGATCACGACATTCGATGGATCTGTTGGATTGATCGCAATCGATGGTTCGGTCTGAGCGAAGAATAGCTGATGCGTTACATTGGTGTTTGGGAACGGCCAGTTGTGTGGTTCGGGCGCTGGCATACTAAGGGGTCGCATCCGCGGTTTACGCGAAGGACGAGGCCGGTCGTAGCCATCGTGGTGCATCCAGCTTGCCGGAGGCACGAGCCATTGCGCTTCGGCATCTATTGCCGAGCAGAACAGGAATGCGATAAACAGCCACTTCACGTTTGGCTAACACGTCGGAGCCTCTAAGCACTTCACTCTGGAAATCTTCTCCTCAATTCCGCCAGTCCCAAGTTGTGCAGCCGATTGCTCGGGGGGCGCATCCATTGTGCGCACACTGCAGCCCTGTACACCGAATCGGAAATCTTTGCGGAGCGAGATCCTGAAGAAGCCCTCTGTGAGTATAACACCAGCGTTTGCCCGGCTGTTTCAAAAATACTCCAACTCATTGATATTAAACAACTTGCAGCATATTTTCTAATTCCCGCCTTCCAGTTCTTCCTGGTATTTCGGATCGAAGTTCCAACCGATTGGCGGCGAGCGGAGCGGTTCATCCGAGGTCTGTATAATATGGAATGTAGGATTTGTGCTTCGGCTTCTTAGTGCCAGCATCGCTATTTTGGACAATTTCCGCCAGCGCGCACGCTGTAATTTTCTCTTTTTGCGCTCGTTCACAATATATACAACGAATATCAGCGCAAATATGTTGCATATTATGTCTATGCGGTTGATCCATAAGGACTTACAGGGAATATATGAGCACCTATTCCTCGTTCGACTCCTTGGCTTACTTCGCCACAACCACCCGCAAGCTCTGAACGCCCACTTGGGATTTGACCCGAAGATAGTACACTCCTGCGCCCTCCGGCAGCAATAGATGCGCTGGTGTCTCTTTCGTCGGCTTGACCGCGAGCGCGCCTCGTCTAACGCCGAGCATGTCGTAAATCTCGACCGAAGCATCCCCAATATCAAGCGAAGAAGTAAGTTCGACATCGCCCGATGTGGGGTTCGGACGAATTGTGAAGACTGAAACCTGGCCCGACTGAAGATACTGTGAGAGTATCGTCGTGCCGCAACCCGTGGGCAGCGTGATCGTGCTTGTGACAGCCGCCGGCAATGTGTACTCGCATGGAGAAATTGCTGATAGTACCGTTAGAGAATCAAACGTTACTTGCGGCTTAGTGCCGGAATCCGCGAAGACATTGAAACGCGCATAGCCTGCAACCACTCCGGAGGACGCCTGCGCGATGTGCAGCTTCGAGCGTCCCGGCCATTGCTCGCCGGGAATGTCGAGCGTGGTGTTTGCGGGATCGACTGAACTGTTGTATGCAAGTATTGGATCATAATGCAGAACGAGATCGATAGTCTCGGGACGCTTTAGGCCGCTGACGGTGATTGGGACAGAGAGGTCACCGCCGATAATGTCCGTCTTTGTGTCGGCTGTAATAATGTTTAGGGGGTATGTACCCACAGCGTGGCCTTCTAAGGCGATTGTATCGAATGTACCATTGCTAATTTGGAGAATAAATTTGGCATTGTAGTCGCCAGCGCGCGTTCCATGAAAGGTGACTGGAATGAAGACGCCATTTCGAGTGCCCACGCTGAAGGCCTCTGCATCGGCGCCCGCAAGCCACGACGAGTCAAGAGAAGCGGTGTTGCAACCGTTAGCACTCACTGTTACCGAACGGGTGATAGGTTCGCAATGGGTTGTATCGGCTGCAAAGAGTGAGTCCGGAGTAATTGTAAGCGGTACGGAACCCGAAGGCGCCAAGACGGAATCTCCGCCGCTGTTGGACGTGGACCAAATATTTCCGTCCGAGTCAACTGCAAACAAGATGTTGTCATTGATCGCACAGATATTTCTGGAATCCGGTGGGTTTCCAGGCCCGCCGATATTTTGCCAAGTCGTTCCATGGTCGGTCGACCGCAGAATGCCGTTGGTAATCGTCGCGGCATATAGCGCGTGCGGTGCAGTCGAGAACGATCCGGCAAGTCCAGGATAAGGAAGTGTGAATGCCGTTGTCCATGTTGTTCCTCTGTCGGGGCTTACGTACATGGATGAAAAGCCTTGAAATCGGGACGCTATGTCTTCATTTACTACATAGAGTCGGGATGGGTCGCAGGAATCGACATCGATACTCCAACTATCAAGCGAAACCTGACCAGATGCTCTCTGCCATGTGGTCCCGCGATCCGTGCTCGAAAATACATTACTGAGCGGCGGTCCAATCCATCTGCCGAAGAAGTCCTGATAACTATCGCTGCCGAGTGCATAGACCGTACCGTCCTTTGCGGTCGTAAGTGCGGTGAGCACGCCGGGGTTACGGCTCGATCCAGTGACCTGAACGGAGTTCCATCCCATGCCACCATCTAACGAAGTGGCAGTGGAGCCATAAATACACTCGACAAAATGGATAACCGATGAAGAATGATTATAAGTCAGGCGAGAAGCCTTCGAATTCGAGGGATCGACCCGAGACCAAGTCTTTCCGCGATCGGTCGTCCGATAGATCCCTCCCCAATCCCACACTTGAATCGCGGACGGATCAGCATTATAAAGTGCTATCACGCCGGTATCCTTATTCGCAAAGGCAATATCAAGAAACAGGAAGTTCGCTCGTGGATTCAAATAGGTAGGGAGCAAGAGATCGGTCCACGTCTTTCCGGTGTCCATGCTATAGGTTATCCCGGGAGTGGCTGTAAGCGCCAAGCTTCGCGGCCAAGCCGCGGCCCAGATAATCCCATCATTGAAAATGATCGCATCGCCGGCCGGTGCGTACTGGCGGACCATCTTCCACTGCCCTCGCAAGTCATCCCCACGCACGGCGAGGAGCGTGAGAAGCACGAAGACGCCGCGTTGAACGAAAGCTCTCATGATGACCGAAAGTACCGTTTGGTCGAGAACGTGACCGGGTTAACGCCTGGCCTTCGGGTGCAAAATACGACGATTTGGATCAGCGCGTTTGAATTTGGAGCTTACCCCGCCCACAGTCCCCGAATCTCCTCCTTGCCCATGCCATGGGCAAGCGCCACCATCAGCTTGATGCGGGCTTTCGGACCGGTGAGATAGGGCGCGAAGATGCAACCGAGGCGTTCGAGTTCGCGGCCCGCGCCTTCGTAGGCGTAGTAAGGGCGGACGGGTCCCGACATGCAACGCGAGGTAATGACGACCGGGATTTCCATCTCGCGGGCGCGAGAAATCCCGTTGACAACACCTGGTGGAACATTGCCTTGCCCCATCGCCTCGATCACGATTCCACGCGCGCCGGCTTTCAGTGCTGCGATAAAGAGCGAATCGTCCATCCCGGAATAGGTCAGGAATAACTCGACATACGGAAGTTCAGCATCTTCCGAAAGCGGAATATGGATGCGGTTATTAGGCGTCCGGTTGCGGCGTGGCTCATCGAGCGCGAGCGTGCTCACCGTGCCGAGCGGGCCGAAGTCCGCCGAGTGGAAGGTGTCTGCTCGCATTGTGTGCATCTTCGTCACCTCGCTGGCAGCATGGACAAGTCCATTCATCACTACGACCGCACCCGCGCCACGAAACTCCTCGCTCGCCGCGACAGCGAGCGCATCGACGAGATTTCGGCCGCCATCCCATGCCGCGTCGGTCGAGGGATGCATCGAGCCAGTCAACACGATCGGGCCATCCGAATTCGAGACCAGATCGAGAAAGTAGGCGCATTCTTCCATCGAGTCCGTGCCATGCGTGATGACGACGCCATCCAAGTGTTGAGTAGAGGAGCCGTCCTCGGTGGAAATCGCGCGGAGGAATCCGGCGAGCGTGAGCATCATTTCGGGCGACATGTGGGGCCCCGGCAGCATCGCAAAATCGTGGACTTGCACCTTGAGCGACGGAAGGTATTGCGCGATCTCCGGCACCCGCTCGAGAATTTCTCGGCCCGAGAGCACCGGCACGACGCTCGATTTTTTGTTTGCGCTGACGGCAATCGTGCCGCCAGTGAAGACCGCGGCAACGCTCGCGTGACCATTCGCGCGACGGTCCGCCGTCGGAAGTGATTCTATTTGCAGCTCTTCTGTAACAAAACTCATTGGCAGAGATTATTAAGCACGTCGGTTCGTGGCACCATGGATGGAAGGATGAAGGAAATGATAGAACCTTTAGCAGCGGATTTCCGATTCCGAAAGCTGCAAAATGATTACCGTTATATTCCTGATTATCTCGAACACGTTCATGACGTTCGCGTGGTATGGCCACCTGAAGTACACGCGCAAACCGTTGTGGATCGTGATTCTCGTAAGCTGGGCGATTGCGTTCCTGGAGTATTGTTTCCAGGTGCCGGCAAATCGCTGGGGCTACGAGCACGGCATGAGTCCGGCAAGGCTCAAAATTACCGCGGAGGCAATCGCGCTGGTGGTGTTTATCGTCTTCGCGAAATTCTATCTCGGCGAAGCCTTCACCTGGAATTACATCGTCAGCTTTGTTCTCATCATGGGCGCGGTTTATTTTGCGTTTGCGTTCAACTAAACTTCATGCGCATATTCGTTTTCCTCACACTCGCAGCTCTTACGCTGGCAACTTCGGCTTCTGTTGCACAACGTGCGAAAAAGCACTCCGCTCCAAAGCAGCCAGCCGCAGAAGACGTGGTTGAGTATCATCCGTTGCATCTGCTCGGCATCCGGCCGGGCATCTCGATCGATAGCATCCGCAGTGTGATCTACGATGCCGGTGCTCCCATCCGAGAGGTGAAGGAGGACACCTTAACACATTCCTACAGCGACGCGACAGTGCACGTGTTTGTCGTGGATTCGATCATTTGCCGCCTGACCTATATGCGAATGGTTTTCGTGGTCGATGCCTCAAACCGGCTGCGGCGGCTTTCGATCACTCCGCGCGTCAGCTCGATTGCGGTGGGCGCTTCGGATGACGTAGAGAATGTGCTCTTGCTCTATTTTGGCCAAACGTGGGGCAAGCCGGAGCTTATACTCGAGCCTCCGCTCGCTCACTTCCGCTGGAAGACCGGCAATATTGAAGTACGTGGGTTTATCCGGCGAGGTTACCCGGTATGGGTGATGGAGGGATGATCTTCAATTACGAATTACAGATGACGAATTGGGGAACACCGGAATGGTGCTCGGTATCGACTGGTTATCATTCCACAATTCGTCATTCGTAATTCAATTTTGGTCAAGCGTAACGAAACCGTAATTCCCGATCGTCTCGAAGCCGAATTCGAGAAATCGCTGCGTCCCAAAGAATTCGGTGAGTTCACCGGGCAAGTCTCGATCATTGATAATCTGCGCGTCTTTATCACGGCCGCGCGATCGCGTGGTGAGGCGCTGGACCACGTCCTCTTCACCGGTCCGCCTGGCCTCGGCAAGACGACACTCGCGCATATTATTGCGCGCGAAATGCAGGCCGAAATCCGGACGACATCAGGCCCGGTGCTCGAACGTGCCGGCGATCTGGCTGGACTCCTGACTACACTCGAATCGGGCGATGTCCTCTTTATCGACGAAATCCACCGTCTCTCCGCCGTGGTGGAAGAGTATCTTTACTCCGCGATGGAGGACTATAAGCTGGACATCATGATCGATACGGGCCCAAGTGCGCGCTCGGTGCAGATCGAACTGAAGCCGTTCACGCTCATTGGCGCGACCACTCGCGCGGGCCTGCTTTCCGCGCCGCTCCGCTCACGCTTCGGAATTACGAACCGGTTGGACTACTATAATGCCGCCGCGCTTAAGATCATTATCGAACGCAGTGCACGGTTACTCGGTGTCGAGATCGAAGAAGATGGCGCGCACGAACTCGCCCGCCGCTCGCGTGGAACGCCGCGTATCGCTAACCGGCTCTTGCACCGCACGCGGGATTTTGCGCAGGTCAAAGGCACGGGCCGCATCACCCGCGAGATTGCGCTCATCGCGCTTAAAGCGCTTGAAGTTGATGAACATGGTCTGGACGAGATGGATAAACGTATTCTGCTGACGATCATCGAGAAGTTTTCCGGCGGGCCCGTCGGGCTGAATACAATTGCAGTCGCCGTTGGCGAAGAAGGCGGGACCATCGAGGAAGTCTATGAGCCATTTCTGATTCAGGAAGGCTTTATTGCGCGCACGCCGCGTGGCCGCGAGGCCACCAAGCTGGCATATAAGCATTTCGGCATCGCACCTCGCAAAGAAACAGATTCGCTCTTCTCATCAGAATAGATGATTCACGAAAGTACCTTCTTTTATCAAAGACCATTATGAAAGGCACTCCTCTTAACGACCAGCTCTTCGAGTATATCGTCCACAACTTCGCCGAGGATGAGCGCGCCTTGCTCGAAAAGATGAGCGCCCGCGCGCAGGCCGCTGGAATACCCATGATCATGATCTCCGAAGAGCAGGCCCGGTTCATTGGCGTGTTTCTTCGCGCAATCAAGGCCCGACGCGTGCTCGATGTTGGGACGCTCTTTGGATACAGTGCCGCGATCATGTCGAGCGCCGTGGGTGCAGAAGGGGAGATCATCAGTCTCGAATTCGCAGAGAAGCACGCACGTGTCGCAAGAGAGAATCTCGACGAATTGGGAATCAAGAATGTTTCGATTACAACAGGTCCCGCTCTGGATGCGATGAAGATTATGCCCGAGAGCTCGTTCGACTTCATCCTGATCGATGCCGATAAACCCAACTATTCGAATTACCTGAACGAATCACTTCGGCTCATTCGGCCAGGCGGCGTTATTGCCGGCGATAATGCTCTGGCCTGGGGCAAAATCGCATCGGACTTACCCAAAGCCGATCCCGATTACGCGAGCGTAAGGGCCCTGCAACAGTTCAATCACGCCTTCGCGCAACAAAAAGCGATCTTCGGTGTCATCTGCGCGATTGGTGATGGCATGGCCATCGGAGTGGTCAGCAAGTGAATTGTTTTTTGAGGTTCCGTGTGTAACTTTCGTTTACTCGGCGTGTTCTTAGGCAGCACGGCCAAATGTCTGGGCTGCACCCTTTATCCCCACAACTAATTCAATCCTATGCGTTCGAAGATCTCTTGCGTTGTTGTTTCTCTATTTTTGGTACCGACTGTTTCCCCAGTGCATGCGCAGCAAATCGCGCGGCAGCTATCAAATGTTGTAGCTCTCGTCAAAGGCGAGGTTACCTCGACGGACGGCTCGCACCCCGGCGGAGTTTCGCTCACGTTCCTGAAAGGGACCGAACGCGTCACGACCACCAAGACCAAGACCGATGGCAAATTCTCGATGGTGCTCACACCCGGCGCAATGTATCGCATTGTCTGTAACGATCCGGAGTACCTATACCACGAGGATACGCTCGTGATTCCACAACTCACGGCCTACAAAGAATTCCCCGTCGCCACGGTCCTCACGCCTTTGCGAAATGGACAGCGGTTCGATCTCAGCTCGCCTTTGTTTCTGCCGAAATCAACAGCACTTGAACCTCGCGGCGCTGCCGAAATGGAAAAAATCGTGGAGGAATTGAAACATAACACGAAGCTCTCGCTGGCCATCACGGTCTACCCGGATAAACCAGTAATGTCGAAAAAGGACGCGATGCAGGAAAAGATCGCGATTGCTCGCGCTGCAAATCTTCGGGCATGGATGCTTGGCAAAAATATTCCGTCGACGCGCTACGAAGTTACCACGGTAACAACAAGTGTCCCGGCGGGCCGTTTTGATTTAGGCCCTGGCTATGCCACAAGTGACGAACCGAAAGGGAAGAAAAAGAAAAAGGCCGCTGCGCCAAAGGCCCCCTCGCTTGTGCCACAATTTGTTGAGATCACTGCGCATCTGGCGCAGTGATTCTGGAATGCGTAATGCGTTCACGCATTACGCATCATCATTGCGATGGAAGGTCAATACCGATTGGAAGATTTACTCTGATATCTTCTTTCGGCGCATAACCACAATTGCCGCAACCGGTCGCGCAGCCACCCTTAGCGTCAATTACGCCGCGCACCATTCCATATACATGCTTGCCGATGTGCCATGCAGCAACGGCGACCAAACCCCAGACGATCAGCGATTGAATGATCATTATCCCAATCCCAGCATCTTGCCACCATGATAGACGGCGAACGTGACGACCCACGCCAGAACAGTCATGTAGCTCAATTGGAAGAGCGGCCATTTCCAACTGTTGGTCTCCCGCCGAACTACCGCCAACGTTGAAATGCACTGCATCGCCAAAACATAATAGACCATCAACGAGATGGCAACCAGCGGTGTGAATACTTTCGCTCCGCTTGCAGGGTTGGTGTCAGCCTTCATCCGCTGCTGCAAATCGAACTGCGCCTTCTCCGTGCCGACATCCCCAACACTATAGACCGTGCCCATTGCCGAAACGAATACCTCGCGAGCCACAAACGACGAGATCATACCGATGCCCATCTTCCAGTTGAAGCCGAGCGGGGCAATTGCAGGCTCAATTGCGTGGCCAAAGACGCCGACGAAGGAATGGGCGGCGCGTTCCGATTGAGGAAGTTCTTCATGTTTTGGATAGGTCGCTAATGCCCAGAGGACAATAGACACGGAGAGGATCACCGTGCCGGCACGCCGCAGGAAAAGACCGGCGCGCTCGAGCATTTGGAGGAGTACATTCCTCAGGTGTGGCGCGTGATAGGAGGGTAATTCAAGGACAAACGTAGGTGCTTCACCACGAATCAGTGTACGGTGGAAGAGCCACGCGATGGTGAAGGCTGCAATCATCCCAAGAAAGTACATCGAGAGTAACACGAGCCCTGGAAGCGTGAGCAATACCAATGGGCCGATCGTGAGCACGGCTTTGCCCGGGATGAACGCCCCGATCATTAACGCATATACCGGAAGGCGTGCCGAGCACGACATGAGCGGCGCAACGAGAATCGTGATCAAACGCGCCTTGCGGTCCCCGATGGTGCGTGTTGCCATAATCCCTGGAATCGCACAGGCGAAGGAGGAGACCAAAGGGATAAAAGATTTGCCATGCAGTCCGACGCGACTCATCAGCCGGTCCATGAGGAATGCGGCGCGCGCCATGTAGCCGGTATCCTCCAGCAGCGTGATAAAAAAGAAGAGTAACAGAATCTGCGGCAAGAATACCAGCGTGTTTCCAACGCCGGCGATCAGTCCATCCTGAAGAAGGTCGCGCAAATCCCCAGCCGGCAGCAGAGTCCCAATCAGGCCGCCAAGTGCCTGCATTCCCGAGCGAATCCAATCCATAGGTGCCTGCACCCAGGAGAAGATCGCTTGAAACAGGACTGCCATCGTCACGAGGAATATCACGTAGCCCCACACTGGATGCATGACCACACGATCGATCTTCTCATCGACGGAGCGGCGTTCGCGGCGGGTTATCTTCACGCGCTCGATGGCTCCATCCGTAATCCCGGCGATCCACGTATAGCGGCCTTCGATGATCTGGACGGCATGATCGAGATCGTTTTGAAACAGGTGATGATCGTGCTCGCGCGCACCCAGGATTGCCGGAGCCCAAGCCGTCGTCGTTGCAATCAGGTTCTTTAACTCATCTAGTCCATGCTTCCGCGATGCAACAACCTCACAAACCGGAACACCGAGCCGCGACGAAAGCAATGCCGTGTTGACCCGTTGCCCATCTTGCTCGAGGAGATCGGTCATCGTGAGTACGACGATCACCGGCACGCCAAGCTCGAGTAATTGTCGTGTGGTATAAAGATTTCTATCCAGGTTGGTCGCGTCGACAACACTAAGCACGAGATCAGGTTTCGGTGTGTCGTTTCGAAGACCGAGCAATACTTCGCGTGCTATTGCTTCGTCCGGCGAATGTGGTGTGAGCGAGTACAGGCCTGGCAGATCGAGCACGCCAGCGGATTGGCCCCGACCAAAATGCACGGTACCTTGCTTCTTCTCGACGGTAACGCCGGGATAATTGCCAACTTTTTGCCGCAGTCCCGTCAGAGCGTTAAAGATTGTCGTCTTGCCAGAATTCGGATTGCCCACCAGCGCGATCGTCCTGATCACACTGGGCCGAGCCGGATCAACGCTGAGAATGCCGCTCTCGTGAAGAAGCGGATTCTGCTCTCGATCTTGACTAATGGAGTGCGGTGACGTGGCGATGACTCCGTCCTAATGGCTGGATAGTAACTGAATTGCCTGCGCTTCCTCGCGGCGCAGCGAGAGTCGGTATCCTCGAACGAGAATATCGAGCGGGCCTCCGAAAATTGCCAGACGAACAACCCGCACCGTCGTACCTGGTGTCAAGCCCATCTCCATCAAGTGCAATTGTGCGCTCGTTGTGCCGACAATCGTTTTGATTGTCGCCGAATCGCCTTCGTGTAGATCAGCCAAAGTCATGCGGGGCTTGCGAACATGCGGGTCGAAATGAAGGTGCGCTGTCGCTGATGTCGTAATGGCGACCGAGGCTCCGAGGGCAACAGCGTGCCGCCGGCGTCCACGAAAGATCTCCGGGATTCGAGCGAGCATGGAAACGCTACGATTATTCGATGGCAAATGACTTGGTTGCACAGGTTGCGAGGATTGTATAGTATCGGTTTAATAAGACTGAGTCTTAATACAACCAGTTCCATGCCCTATGTGAATTTCCGTTCAAAAACGGCAAAACGATGTTAAATTACTGGGATTGACCGTAAAAAAATCTTACCCGAACACGTTCGAGTAAGATTCTTTACCAATTCAGAATTCGGGCAAACTCGCCTACGGCTTCAACGGATCGAATGTGAGGATCGTATTCCAGCCGACAGCCACGAAGATAATGCCGGCCACAACGAGGAGTCCGAAGAGCGTCCGGCCAAGCAGCGGCTTCATCTTGTAATCGCGCATGATGTTCCAGATGCCGACGAGGCCGTGGTACATGCCGATGGTGATGAATCCGAGATACAGTCCTTTGAACCACGGGGATGCAAGGCGCGATGCGGTCTCACCGTAATCGTGTCCGCTTGCCGGATTGTAGTGCATGAGGATGTAATGCCCGACGAGAAGCGGTATCAGAGCGATACCGGAAATCCGTACGAGCCACCAGGCGGAGGCGCCAGAGCTCTTGGGGCGGGAGTAGCTGCGAAGAAAACGGGTACCTTCAAACGGTTGAGTCGGAGTTGCCATGACTTACCTCGCGAAGAGTTCGTTGCTGAAGATGAGACAGAACATCAGAATCACGGTCGCGACGGAAACGACCCACACGCCGGCCAATAGCTTCTTATGATATCGCGCGCCTTCGGCGAGATCGACGATCACGACGCGGATGCCATTGAATGCATGCCACATTACGAGCGCGCCGAGTAGCCACTCGCCGACCTTGAAGACTGGCGTAGTGAATGTTTTCATCTCTGCAGCGAAGGCCGCCCGGCCGTGCGTCAAAGAACTCAGCGCCCAGATATGGAGGAATAAATAAGCGACCAGGCCAATGCCGGTCAGCCGCTGGAGGAGGTATGCCCAGGAGCCGGAATAACGATGGTACGCAAGTATCAACTTATTCCATGCACCGAAAGGCTCGCGGTTCGGTGTGTATGCCATGTTGCGCCGGTAAACATTCGTTCAGGCAAGAAGGGTTGCCAGTGGAGAAGGAGTTTTGGGTATTCCAAAAATCTTCGAGTTCGATAAATTCTATAGATTCGATCGAATTCGAAGACTCTCTTCAATGGCAAAGCACCAAGCCGCTATCGGAGAATAATCATATTCTCCTCCATCGACTGAGACGAATTCGAAATCACGATACGATAGATGCCGGCTGGTAATGCATGCACATCGAGCACTATCTGAGCTTCGGAGTTGCATGTTGCCGACGTGGAGAGCGCGGTTGCACCCCGAATATCGAACAGCTCAACGTGCAAGTCTACTGGTCCATCGGCCTGAACGCTAATTTTCGCCTGATCGCCGAAGACAGGATTTGGCATTGGTTCGGACACGCTGAATGTTGGAGCATGGATCGGACCGCCGACGGGCGCGCGAAAACTGTCGGTCGAAACATACGCAAAAATATCCCCATCTGTCCCGATAGGATTCTTCCCCGTCCATGCTGCCGCAAAGGTGCCTCCGAAGGCATCGCTTCCGATGTAATCACCAATGAATGGGTAACCGGTAAATGGAATATCCCTTGGATCGAAGAGTGACTGATCGAGATTCTTGGGAGCATCGAGCGTGCTCCAATCAACTCGTGAAGCACGGATCAGATTGTTACTATCGGGATCATCTTCGGAGCTGAGGAATGTCACTCGTGGCTGCTGAAGTACCGGGTCAAAGGAAACCCATGCTTGAAAATGATCGCGGTTTTGTTTGCGCGGGTCGCCGAGTACGATAGGTGGGGTCCAATCTGCACCCTCATCAGTGGAGGTGATGGCAAGTAGACTCGCTGCATTGAGATTGTTGTTGTACGATCCATAGACAAGATACAACTTGTTCGTGGATGGATCGACATCGAACGCTACATACGGGAATGATCGGAATCCGTTGAATCCTTTCAGACCGGGATAATTAATGCTATTGATTGGAAAATTATCGAATGGCGCGACTGAGCGCTCGATGAATGTTGCGCCGCCATCATGCGAGACGAGTAGAAGGTGGTGTCCATAGGTCTCCGTGAGTCCGCTGTCCGTACTCGATGCATGAAAGAGGGTCCCGTGTGCCCCTGTTCGGAGAAGCGTAAATAATCCTCCATCAGTAGGAAGCGATTCTTGCTTCGACCAGGACTGGCCGCGATCATCACTCCATGCAATCATCGCATGGGAGGAATCACCATTGCGATCGAAATATTCATTCCACGCAATGTAAAGACGTCCATAATATGGGCTGCTCGGATCCCGATCGACGGTAATATTTTCTTTGTCCTGGAATAGAAACCGTGAAGAGTCTATCGGTCCCATTCCAAGGACGGGATTGCCCAACGTCCAGTGCTGCCCATCCTGACTGTGGGCGACCATCAAATCCGAGACATCGGTGGTATCCGAGAAATTTATGAGCAGAAATGCGTAGTAAAACATCCCATCGGCACTGCAGACGATCGATGGATCGCCATACGGCTGTGCGCCGAAATAATCCGGGGTGGGAAGCAGCGTCGTATTCCAGGATAGTCCGGCATTTGTGCTGACATAAGCGGGGGCCGTTAGATTGTCCATCGACAACAAGTTCGATCCGGCGATGACCAACTTGGGATTCGTACGGCTGATTGCGATGGATGTCTCATTCTGATCTACTGGAATCGCATCAACATCCGCAGTATTTTCGGTGATACTCGTCTTCAGCATGCGGCCATTGCCCAAGAAGGGAGCCGTCGATGCGTAAAGTCCGAGCCGCGCCCCGACGCGATGATCGATCATCCGCTGGAAGCCATCGCATCGCTCGTAAAGCTTCTTTCCATAGCCATGCGAGGCCAGTTCTTTCGCAACTTCGGCTCTGAACGCCGCCGACGATTTGGCGGGGTGACCTTGAGCGAACAACCGTGGACTACTGACAATCGCAATTGCGATAAAAAGAACGAGAGCGATGGACTTCATGCGCGCATGGGATTACCGCAATACAACAATGGATTTTTCTATCGTTTGTCCGTCTGAAGAAATGAGCGCGCGATAGACGCCTGCCGAGAGATTTTGCAAATCGAGATCGATTGCCGATTCAACTCCAGGCGAGAGCTTACGCTGCTGCGCAACGACTTCTTGCCCATTCAAGTCGATAAGCCGGATCAACGCGGATGCCTCAGCGTTCGTACTGATGCGAATGGTGACCGCGCCGCTGGTAGCAGGATTCGGGAATGGCTCACTCACGGAGAATTCACGAGCATTGATCGCGCGAGTAACGCCCGCCTTGGCGTTTGAAACATAGGCGTAAATATCACCTCCGCCGGCTCCCGACGCATCGTTCTCCGTCCAAACGGCAGCATAGATCCCACTATAAGCATCTCCTCCGGTATAATCGCCGATGAAGGAACCACCCCATGGATTGGTCACCGTGTTCGGATCGAAGAGATCGGATCCCAATGGTTCGGGCATCGTTAATCCAGAACCATTAACTCCGTCAAAATCGAACCGAACCATGCGGGTCATTTGGTTCGAGGCCAAGTCCTCCTCTGAACTATACATGGAGACGCGCGCCTTGCCAATGGAAGCATCATATGTCACCCACGGCTGAAAATGATCGGACTCGAGATAGTCCGGATTGCCAATTTGCTGTGGCGCGCTCCAATTCACGCCTTCATCCGTCGAGGTGACCGCGTATTGCACGGCATATCCGCTCGATCCGGTCGAGACGTAATCTCCATAGACCACATAGAGCTTGTTCGTTGCCGGATCGACATCGAAGGATGTATACGCATATGCTTTAAAGCCGTTCTTTAGCGCGTTTGGATACGTGTTGCCCGATGGAGGCGGGTAATTCAGATAGGATGCGATATAATGTTCCTGGAAGGTCTGGCCTCCATCATGCGAAACCATGATTCCATGCATCCCTGTGTCGTTGTCAAAATTCGAATAATCGATAGTTCGCGAGTTCGTTGCGATGAACACGGTCCCGCCTTTGCCAACGCGTATCTGCTCGAAATATCCGTATTTGGATAACCGTGATACCGGTTTGGACCATGTCATTCCATGATTATCGCTATAGGCTACCTGGTACTTGTTCGGATAGCCGGTATACCGCCATGCGATATAGACACGTCCGTAGTGGGGACTTGCGGGATCGCAGTCCGCCGCGATAGTTTCCTTGTCCTCATCACCGCTGACATGCGTTACATTTCCGACAACCGGCGCACCGAGGGTCCAGTGAATCCCATCCGTACTGCGCGCAACCATCAAGTCGGAAATATACGAGTTGGGATTGACATTCTGACTTGAGATAAGAAACGCGTAGTAGAAATTGCCCTGATCGTCGGCCGTGAGATACGGATCCCCAAACGCCTGGGCCGCTTTGTCCTGGACCATCGGCAGATAGTAAGTATTCCACGACCGTCCACCATTCGTGCTCACGAACGCGGGCATCGAGGAGTCATACATCGCGTAGAGATCGTTCGCGCCGGCAACGATGATGTTCGGGTTCGTCCGGCTGATTGCGACGGAGGCTTCGTTCTCGTCACACGTGTCGGGACTGATGTCCGATACTCTTGAAAAACCGGTAGGGCGGAGAACCCGTCTGCCATTAGTACCGAGCACCATCGCTCGAAGGTCATCGCGCGTCAAACCCAACTTGTGCGCGGCCACCACCTGGATCAGCCGCCGGAAATTATCGACCTCTCGATACCGCTCTTCGCCGTTCGGATAGCTTGCAACAACCTTCTCAACTTCGGTACGGAATGCCTCCGCCGAAACGCGCCCGGAGGAAGTGATCTGCTGGGCAGATGCACTGGAAACCAGAACGAGGGTAAGCAGGACGAAAATTGACTTCATAATCACAAATCTATTAACGGAGCGAAACCGAGCTCCGATTCGAGTAGTGATTCACGAACAGCCGGGAATGCCGGATAAATGCCCGCCAGCGGCTTGAATGAAACAGGGTCCAGCCTGATGAGGCCGGACCCTGTTTCAAAGATCAAAAGACCAACATCAGGTGCCCGCCGCGTAATCCAGATTGTACGCAAGCTGCTCTTCGGTCAGCGCGTCGATCGAGATACCGATCGTCGCGAGCTTGAGCGCACCAAGTTCCTGGTCCTGCTCGGTCGGGATGTCATAGACTTGTCCGCGGTCCATCGTCTCCTCGCCCTTATCAACCTTGACAAGACGAAGCTGACTCAAGAATTGATTTGCAAAGCTCATGTCCATAACTTCTGAAGGATGTCCTTCCGCTGCCGCAAGATTAACCAGGCGGCCTTGTGCCAGCAGATACACGCGTCGGTTGCCACTGAGCAGATACTCTTCGCAGTTCGCGCGGATGGTGCGGTGCGTGGCAGAGCGCTCTTCGAGTTGCGGGATATTGATCTCGCAATCGTAGTGACCCGTGTTGGCAACGATCGCGCCGTCCTTCATCACATCGAAGTGACGACCAACGATCACGTCCTTTACGCCGGTGGCTGTGATGAAGATGTCACCGATCTTCGCGGCTTCATCCATTGGCATGACGCGCATCCCTTCGAGCGTCGCTTTCAGAGCGGCGGTCGGCTTGACTTCGGTGGCGATCACGTTCGCGCCCATGCCCTTGGCCCGCATTGCAACGCCCTTGCCGCAATGGCCGTAACCGGCGATCACGACATTCTTGCCTGCAAGCAAGACGCTCGTCGCGCGGATAACACCATCGAGCGTGGACTGACCCGTACCATACACGTTATCGAAATCCCACTTCGTCTCGGCATCGTTAACGGCGATAACCGGATACCGAAGTTTGCCATCCTCGGCCATCGAGCGCAATCGGTGCACGCCCGTCGTCGTCTCTTCCGTGCCGCCGATGATCTCATCGAGCAACTGTGGATACTTGTTGTGGACCGTGAAAATCAGATCGGCGCCATCATCAAGCGTCAGGTTCGGATGGAAGTCCAAAGAGCGCTCGATGCACCAGTAGAACTCATCGACGTCCATGCCGTACCAGGCATAGATCTGCACGCCGGCCGCAGCCAGCGCGGCAGCAACTTCATCGTTCGTCGAAAGCGGATTGCAGCCGGACCACGACACTTTGGCACCGGCGGCTTCGAGCGTCTCGATCAGCACGGCAGTCTCTTTGGTCACGTGCAGGCACCCGGCGATACGATAGCCCGCGAGAGGCTTCGTCTTCGAGTATTTCGCGCGCAGCGCCATGAGCACCGGCATGCGGCTCTCAGCCCATTCGATCTGCCGGCGACCCGCATCGGCAAGTTTCAGGTTACGTACTTTATACTGGCCTTCTTTGAAATCCATTGTCTGAACCTTGATTATATAAGATATTGGAGACTCTTCCGATGGGTCCAAGATGGCCCCCATTCCGACTCGCGCGGCTAACAGCACCTGCGACGCCTGAGTTCGAAATACGCCGCTTGCGGGAGCATGTTGCAGCACTTCTTATCTAATTTCATCCGCTGGGGCTAGCCTTCCGCTCATTCGCAACCTGCCTCGCCTCGATCACCACCGCCTCGATTTCGAGCTTCTCCATAATCATAGCTGCCTCTCAGACACGCCATATAATTTTATATTACGTTGTCGGAAATTTTTCATGAAACAGTTATGGTGTCTCCTGGATAGCTATTTGTATTTCCCATTGCCAACCCGCCTGAATCAGGCCAAATTCGTCATTCACAATTCGTAATTCGTAACTGACGAAGAGACCCCTCTCCACCTAATACAACGTTGTTCGATACACCCGGCATCGCATATTTTCGATGAATTCTGCAAAATAAATTGTTGCGGCCGGCTTTCCCGGCCCTTCCGCATCGGCATTCCCGCGAAGCGAGGGCGCGAGCCGGGAATCCAGGCCCACACAATACTTGATCCTGAGGTAGGACTTGAACCTATGACCCTTCTGATTAACAGTCAGATGCTCTGCCGGCGACCCACTGATTAAGAGCAAGTTACTCTACATCGTCATTCCCGCGAAGGCGGGAATCCGGGCCCCGGAATTGTCAAAACCTGAATTCCCGGCACGTGCCCACGCTTCGCGGGGATGACAGTCCCAGCGGGATGCACTCAAATCCCCTCGACCCGGTAGCTCTCCATGTATTGCTTCACCCGCTCGGTGAACTGGACGGCATAGAGGCCGTCGATCAGACGGTGATCGTGCGAAAGTCCCAGGAACATCATCGAGCGGATCGCAATGTAGTCGTTGCCTTCGGCGTCGGTCTTCACGACGGCGCGTTTGACGATCGCGCCGGTTGTCATAATCGCGAGGTTGGGCTGATTGATGATCGGCGTCGAAAGGATATTGCCGAACATACCAGGATTCGTCAGCGTGAAGGTGCCGCCCGAAATGTCATCGGGAGTGAGCTTGCGCGTCCGCGCCTTGTTTGCGAGTTCGTTCATCGCACCGGCAATACCGGCCAGGCTGAGTCGGTCCGCATGTTTAATCACCGGCACGATGAGCGCCGGTGGCAGCGGTGAGCCTTCCTGCTTTGGCATCGCGACTGCAAAGCCAAAGTTGATCTCGTTGCGAATAATTATATTCGTACCTTCGATCGATGCATTGATAAATGGGAATTCGCGCAGTGCGCGGACCATGCACTCGATAAAGATCGGAGTGAGTGTGAGCTTCACGCCATAGCGTTGCAGGAACGCGTCTTTGCCGCGCTTCTGCGCGTTGACGATATTCGTCACGTCCACCTCGCTGATCGAGGTAACGTGTGGGCTCGTATGCACCGAGCGCACCATGTGCTCGGCAATACGCTGACGGATATTGTCCATCGGAAGGACCGTTACGGCTTCGCCAGAAGATGCAAATGACGGTGTAGCCATCGGCTGCGGCTCGCGCGCGGCAAAGCTGGGAGCAGACTCTCCCGCTTTTTCGAGGCGGGGGCTGGGAACTGGTTGAACCCGGCCGGACTTGCGCGCCTCGACATAGGCCAGCATGTCGGTCTTGTTCACGCGGCCACCCATACCGGAGCCTGTGATCGTTGCCAACTCCTGCGGCGAAACGCCCTCTGCCTTGGCAATGGATTTGACAAGCGGCGAGTAGAAGCGATCGTCTTGAGCCTGAGGCGCTTGTTGTGCTTCGCGGCTAACAACTGCTGTTGCCAGCTTCTGAACTTGTTGTACCTGCTGTGCCGGAGCCTGCTGGGCAGGTGCTTGCTGCGGGGGAGCCTGTTGAGCTGGCGCTTGCGGAGCTGGCGCTTGCGGAGCTGGCGCTTGCGGAGCTGGCGCTTGCGGAGCTGGCGCTTGCGCAGAAGCTGCACCGCTCGAAATAAACGCGATAGTCGCGCCGACGGCAACGGTTTCCTTTTCCTGCGCGACGATCTTAGTCAGCGTCCCGGCAAATGGCGCCGGGACTTCGGTATCAACTTTATCAGTCGAAATTTCGAGAATGGGCTCGTCTTTTTCGACTGTGTCGCCTTCCTTCTTCAGCCACTTCAGGACGGTGCCCTCTGCAATAGACTCACCCATCTTCGGCATCACAACCGCTTGACCCTGAGCTGCGGCGGAGCCATTGCCCTGTGCGGGCTGTGGCGCTGGTGCCTCGGCTTTAGGCGCTGGTGTCGGAGTCTGAGTCGGAGCCGGAGCCGCAGGCGCGGCTTGCTTCGCTTCACTCGCAGCAGGTTTGGCTTCCGATTTTGCGGGCGGGGCAGCAACTTCGCCGTTCGTGCCGATCGATGCGATCGGCTCGCCAACCAAAACGGTCTGCTTTTCCTGCGCAAGGATCTTCAATAGCGTCCCGGCAACCGGCGACGGCACTTCAGTATCGACCTTATCAGTCGAAATTTCGAGGATCGGCTCATCTTTCTCAACTGCGTCGCCTTCCTTCTTGAGCCAACGTAGGATTGTGCCTTCCGAGATACTTTCGCCCATTTTGGGCATTACTACATTCGTCGCCATGATCAATAAAAGGTGAAGCCGGCCACTCCGGAGGAGACCGGGAGCGCGTAAACACTATTTCTGCCTAAAGGCTTCCGGCCTTTGGAGCGCTAAGTTTTGCGATGACCTTCGCCAAACCTGAGATTGACATGAGAAAACGGTTACTCAGCAATCAGGTATTGTACCTTCGCAAAGAATTGTCGCTCGGTCGGCTGAAGTGAGTTTATGCTGCCGACCGTTGAGACAAAATTGTGCGTCGAGCCGATATAGAAACTCGTAAACGGATTGACCTTATACGTGATGAGAGGATCGATATCCAATTGATCCGCAAACCCATTGTATTGCACGATCACTCTCGCATCGAGTTCCCGGGTGAACTGATACGTGAAACGTGAGCGATAGATCGACCCTGCATAGAAGATGGCACCATTATCGTGCGCCAATTGTGAGAACCGATAGGATGGCTCGATGAGTAAGCTCCCGATCGGTTTGAGCGTCGCCGACGCGCTGACGTCCACGCCCTTTCCAGCAAAAGGCACTGGAGCGGTCGTTGCAATCGACTGTCCGACGGTGATCTCAGCGTATAATGACACACCAGAAGCAAAGGTCGTATTGCCGCCAATATCCCATTGCGTCAATCCCGGAAACAGAATGCCTCCGAATTCCTGCGAATAAAAACGATGATAATACCACAAGCTTGACTGACCGATAAAGTCCACGTGAATCAATGGGCGCAACTCACGCAACTTAGTCACGTCGTCAAAATTCCAGTTGTACTGGGCCGTCACCGAAGGATCGACTTCCACGAGCCAGCCTAACCAGGCATTTTGATTGACCATCGGTATCTTGTAGCGCGCCCACCCTGTGGCACTTTGGATATCATTGTTGAAGTAAAATCCATTTCCCGCTCGGAATGCCGGACTGGTTTCGGAGTAGACAATATGAGCGTCGATACTCTCCGTTATGCGTTCGATTTGCAGAGATGCGGAGGTCCCACCAAGCCGTTCGCCATCGTACTCCACAGTGTGGCGTGCATCATTGAATAATGTGGTGTCCCCAATCGAGTGCGTGTTCGATTCAATCGTACCGCTCCACAATCCCTGTCCGCTGAGAGCTACATTTTCGAATAGCCGCACTCTGCCATCGATCCCAGCGACAGTATTCGAGCCCTTGTCGGCATATCGACGGTCAGTCAAGAGCGCACCAACATAGCTATCCGTGCCAATCGTCTTAGCAACACGGAGAATATTCGAGTAGCTTTTCCCGGCATCCGGAATCACAACGCTTCTTTCCTCCAGCGGAATGATGACCGGCGAATGTCGATCGTAACCGCCCAGATATCCCAAGCTCCATGTTGGGCCGCGATGCAACAGCTTGATTGCTCCAAGCGGATCATCGATGGAGCGAGTATAAACAGCGGCCAGTGGGGTTGTAAACAAATCACTACCGTCTTGAAAGAACGGCCGGTGCTCCGGGTAGAATAGCGCGAAGGTTGTATTCACGCTGACTTGTGCGGCATCCGATTCAACTTGGCTAAAGTCCGGATTGGCTGTTGCTTCAATTGAACTCGCCGGTCCCATGCCATAACGAATTCCGAGCGACGGCTTGAGTCTGATGGGTTCGTTGCTTAGCAGGGAGGCTTGGCCAGTTCTGGCTGCTGCCTGTGTGGCTGCAAGCGAAGGGAGAAGTTCGACGGAGCTGGTGTGCGGAATGTTCTCGATCCCAGTTAGTGGTCCCAATTGACAAAAGATGCACGGAATCCGAAAGTCGATCGGGCTGGACGACATTTTATAAACGACATCGCGCGGATAGCTTCGCCAGAACGCGATATGGAAATTCTGGACAGCCACGTTGGGAAACCGGAGGCTGCGAAATGGAATCCGCATCTCAATCTGCCAGCCGTCGGAAGTGATTTTCGATTCTCCCGAATAGATCAGATCGTAGCTCATGTCTTCGTTCGTTGCGCTCCAAAACAAGTCTCCCTGAATGCCGCGAGGATTGAGATACACTTCGAAGGCCCGAACTCCATCTCCGTATGGATCGAGGATGATCCCCATGAAGTCGTCCTGCCAGATATTGTCGCGCCCGATCATGGACTGACGTATGTTCTCAGGATGTGGGTCGTGCCCGATCATTGCCACGTACAGGTAATCGTCGTCATACGTCACGAGTGCCTCGGTTTCGACCGGTGGCGGTGTCATTGGATGCGGGACGCATCCGGTGAAGACTTTGGTACGGGCGGCATGGGTCCATCCGGCATCGTTCAAGTTACCATCGATCGTGATGGTCCCGACACGACGAGAGACCGCGAGTGAAGGATTTAGAACGGGATGAAAACTCGTATCACGCTTAGAATTCTGGCAATAGCTTGTGCTCCTGAGCGTTAGCAGTGCAAGAAAGACCAGAACGAAAGAACAATTGCGCACGATAAGAAGGCCGATGAGATAAGACGAACTGAATGAACAGAAATTCACAGCACTACGCCACTCGTTCCATCATGTTACATCGTTCTTGATAGGAACCATGACAATGATTCCGAATGGCCGCAAAACCGTTCGGACCCGGCGCTTCATTTTCGGTCGTAGATTTGCACGTGAGGATTGCTCCAATGTTTGCTCATCCATAATCCTTAAAATCAATCAGCGGAATCTGGCGCAACCTTGGTTGTGCCGACCTTAATCCGCGTAATCCAGGTTCAGGCTTCTATGCTCGGCTCTTTCACCTTCATCCTTCACACGCACCTGCCGTATGTTTTGCATCATGGCAAATGGCCGCATGGCTCCGATTGGCTCTCGGAGGCGGTTGCCGAGTGCTACCTGCCGATTCTGAGTGCGCTCGAACGGCTCGACGCGGAGGGACTCGCGCCACGCATTTCGATGGACTTTTCACCAATCAATCTCGAACAACTCGCCGATCCGGCATTCGCCGAGGTCTTCGCCTCCTATTGCGACGAAAAGATCCTAGCTGCCGAGACCGACTACAATTTTTTTGCGACGAATGAAGAAGAGCGTCTTCAGCCGCTCGCCGAGATGTGGCGAGAGTATTATTCGAACGCAAAGCGAAAATTTCAGGATGAGTATGGCGGCAATGTCGTTGGTGCATTTCGCCGCTTGTCAGAGCGGGGAATTCTCGACGCGATGACTTGCGGTGCTACGCACGGCTATTTCCCGCTGCTGCTGAAGGATGCCAATATCCGCGCGCAGATCAAATGTGCAATCGCCACGCACGAAAAACATTTTGGCACGAGGCCACGCGGCATTTGGCTGCCAGAGTGCGGATACCGTCCACGTTACCGCTGGTCGCCGCCCGTCGGGCCCGAAGCGTATCAGCGCAAGCGAGAAGAGCGCGCCGGAATTGAAGAGTTAGTAGCCGAGGCGGGGCTGGAATATTTTGTTGTCGATGGCGCGCTCACGAAAGGTGGGACCACCATCCCGGCGTATCAGCCGCTTGCCCGGAAACTGCACCAACAGTATCTCGAAGAGATGGGGGCACGAGGCGAGACGCCGTTTGAAGCCGATGCAGATCGCTCGCTCGCGGAGATCTATTCTATTGATTCGGGCAAGCCGGGCCGGCTGGCGAATCCCCCGGCAGTTTTTTCCCGTGACCCTCAAAGCGCCGCGCGTGTCTGGGCTGCCGATCGAGGGTATCCAGGTGCCGGAGTTTATCTCGATTTTCACAAGAAGCATCACAACTCTGGTCTTCGGTATTGGGGCGTGACGGGCGCGCGCGTCGATCTCGGTGCCAAGCGTGTGTATCAACCCGGCCATACCGAGTGGCAGCTCGATCTCGATGCTTCGGATTTCGTTTCGCTCATACGGCGTGAACTCGCCGAGCATCTCGGTGCGCGCGGCACTCCAGGGATTATCGCTGCACCGTTCGATACGGAATTGTTTGGACATTGGTGGTTTGAAGGTCCCCGCTTTCTCGAAAAAGTCATGCGGCAACTCCTGGCGCCCGAAACGGATGTCGAGCTCAGCAACTGTTCCAAGGCACTCCTTGACTATCCGCCCACAAAAACGATCTCGTTACCCGAGGGCTCCTGGGGCGAAGGCGGACATCACTTCGTCTGGACCAACCAGGCTGTTGCATGGATGTGGGACGTGATTTACCCGATGGAAGATCGCTTCCTGAAGATAATTAAGACCATCGCTCCCCTCCCGCTTGCGGGAGGGGTTGGGGGAGGGGATAAGATTCTTCAAACGATCCTGAAGCAAGCTGCACGGGAAATGCTGCTCTTGGAATCGAGCGACTGGCAATTCGTGATCTCCACACAAGGCGCAATCGAATATTCGAAGGAGCGGTTCGAAGAGCATCGGGCGTTCCTCGAAGCCTTGCTTGACATGGCCGAGCGCTATGCTGCCGGTCACGGTCTTACGGAGGAAGACACCGAGATACTCGAAACCTCCAGCGTCAAAGATCGGCCGTTCGAGACGATCGATCTTGCGTGGTGGAATTAGAGTTCTCGTACCCTACACAAGTCAGTACAGGCAGTCGTGGATATTTCGGAAATCGCTCGTCGGTTTGGGATAGCAGGCACATGGTAAACTCGCTCCCGCGCTGGGAGCGGATGATCTTTGAGTGCTGGCAGGTCGAGCATAGGCCCGGAGATGATCGCGGCATGTTTTACCGGGATGATGTGTGGAAGATTCCAACTTCAAAGTGATTGATTCTGATTCCATGGTGTTTTACGGGCACTCAGCACTCAGTACTTAGCACTTAACCCTTCCCCATGCTTGTCTCTTTATCGACATGGAAGCACGGCTTCCGACCAAATCAAGTTACCTATGATGCGCTTCTCGCTGGCAAGCCGGCACTCGATGCCGTTGAGGCTGGCGCGAAATACTGCGAGAGCGATCTTACGTGTATGTCCGTGGGCCGCGGCGGATTGCCGGATTCAACGGGTGTCGTTACACTCGACGCCTCGATCATGGACGATGAAGGCAATTGCGGTTCTGTCGCGTTCGTGCAGCGGTACGAGCACGTGATCTCGATCGCGCGCCGCGTGATGGAAAAGACTCCGCATGTGATGCTGGCCGGCACCGGTGCGGAGGCATTCGCCGCGAGCGAAGGATTTCCTCAAACTGAGTTACTAACGGAGAAGGCAAAGGCATATTATGCCGAGTGGATCAAGCAGCCAGACCGGTTGCAGGTCCGCCTGCGTAGGGCTGCCGAAGGAGAGCACGAGTATGTGTTCGTCCACATCGATGAGAATGGCAAGGAGTCTGAAGCGCACGAACAGAATGGCCGGAT
This sequence comes from Bacteroidota bacterium, assembly GCA_030706745.1. Taxonomy (NCBI): domain Bacteria; kingdom Pseudomonadati; phylum Bacteroidota; species Bacteroidota bacterium. The sequence goes on along the minus strand of JAUZNX010000012.1, from coordinate 28,930 downwards.
CTCGCGTGTTGCGGAAGCCTCGCACGATACAATCGGCGTGATCGGCATGGATGGCGCTGGACGGCTGGCTGGTGCATGCACCACGAGCGGACTTGCATTCAAACTGCATGGCCGTGTGGGTGATAGTCCAATCATCGGCTCTGGACTGTATGTCGATGGTAAGGTCGCGGCCGCTGTTGCCACGGGAGATGGCGAGCTCATGATGCGAGCATGCTCGGCGTTCCACGTCGTCGAGATGGTCCGGCAGGGCATCGAGCCGGGTGAAGCACTGGAGCGCGCGCTCAAACGCATCCGAGAAGACCGGCATCTGAAACCGGATTTGCAGTGCGGCCTCATGGTCGTTCGCGCGGATGGTGTTTGGGCGGCGCGGTCGCTAAGGCCCGGATTCCAACTCGCGGCGGCAAGCACGGCTCTGAAAGACCAGAACATACTGCATGATGTAACGGAGCGAGGAATGTCGCTGGCAGCATAATCATGGAAGGACTTGCACTCGTCACTGGAGCGGGACGCGGCATAGGACGCGCGATTGCGTTCGCACTTGCAGAGGCGAACATTCCGGTCGTGCTGGTTGCACGGTCGAACGAGGAAATCACGGATATCCGGAATGAGATCATCTCAAACGGCGGATCGGCATGGGCATGTCCATGCGATATCACCAAGGTGGATGAAGTGAACGGATTGGTTACTGACATTGCTGCGGAAGTTGGCGCTGTCAATATTCTCGTCAACAATGCTGGAGTGGCTCCGTCAGCGAAGCTCGAAGATACGACCGACGAAATGTGGCGTGAGACTTTTGGCGTGAATGTCGATGGCCCGTTCTATCTCATGCGTGCCCTGCTGCCACAAATGAAAGTAAGTGGTGGGCAAGTGATTTCAATCGCATCCACTGCCGCCCTGCAGGGTTTTCGCTACACGGCAGCCTATACCGCATCCAAGCATGCGCTGCTTGGACTCATGCGCGCACTTACCGAAGAGATGAAGAATACGCCAATTGTTTTCAGCACGATCTGTCCCGGCTTCACGCGCACCAATATATTAGAAGAGAGCATTTTGGCGACGATGGCGCGCGGCAAATCGCGAGAAGAGGCGGAAGCAATTTTCGCAGCGATGAACCGGGAGGGCCATATCATCGAAACCGAAGAGATTGCGCAGACTGTAATGAATCTGATTTCGTCATCGAATGCCACGAGCGGACAGGCCTATCATGCCGATGGCACGCCGATTTCAGGCGTATGACAGAGGAGTCGCCGCAATAGCGAAGGCCAGGGAATTCGCTGGCAGGCAGCACGGTTCCAGCCTCACGGAGCATAGTATGGACAGACGATTTGAAGCGACATTCGACGAACACGGGCATTTCGATATGCCGGCTGACATCAGAGAGCGACATGGCTTCACCAATGGCGCAAAAGTAAAGATCGAAGAGCAAGGAAATAAATTAGTCATCGAGGCCGCCAAAAGCCTGAGCATCGAGGATATCAAGAAGCTCACCGCCAGGGAAGCTATTGAAATGGCCGTCGGCTTTAGTGGGAATGATGGAAGGGCCCTCGAAATACTTCTGGAAGAACGGAAGCGATTCTGATGCTGGTCTTCGATAGCTTCGCGCTTCTGGTTCTTTTTAATCATCAGCCCGGCTGGGAAATCGTGCGAGACCATCTCTTCGACGCCGATGACAATGGATTCCGCCAGTTGATTAGCGCGATCAATTATGGCGAATTCTAATACATGGAAGCAATCAATAATGGATTCGAGCACGCGGAGACGTCGCGCAAGCTGGTTGAGCTGCTTCCACTTCAAATACACACGCCTTCCTTTGAACAGATCATGGAGGCCGCGCATCTCAAAGGTGGCGCGAAGGCCTCCTATGCCGATTGCTTCGCCGCCGCACTAGCGCTCGAGATGGATGTTCCTGTTCTCACAGGCGATCCGGAATTTCAGAGATTCGAGGATTATGGAGTCAAGGTCGAATGGCTCCCGAAGAACAGATAGTGAGTTGGCACTAACAGAAAGTTAACCGTTGATCGGGGCATTCTCGGCACGATAAATGGGTTCAATCTTACGCAGGAGCAATCCAACGAATCTATCTGCGCAATCTGCATACAATCGGCGTAATTCAGGCTCTATATTGAAAGAATCCTTTCGTTTTTTCGAAACCCACAAGACCCGCGAGCGTGCGGCTATCGTAACCCTTATTCGCTCCAGCGACGAAGAAAGTCGCGCTGAAGCCCTCGAACATTTAAGCGAACTTGCGCTCCTGGCAGACACGGCGGGCGCTGATGTCCTTTACCGTGTGACACAAGAGCGGCCCACACCCGATGGAGCGCTGTATCTTGGCAAGGGCAAAGTCGAAGAGTTGAAGAACCATGTCGAAGTGCTCGAGATCCAGCTTGTCCTTTTCGATGATGATCTTTCGCCGGTGCAAATCCGTAATCTGGAGAAAGAGCTTGGCGTCAAAATTCTCGATCGTTCGGGGCTTATCCTCGATATTTTCGCCAGTCGTGCACGCACGCGCGAAGCAAAGACGCAGATCGAGCTTGCGCAGCTCGAATACTTGCTGCCACGCCTTACACGCGCTTGGACCCACTTGTCAAAACAAATGGGCGGAATCGGCACAAAGGGACCTGGCGAAACGCAGATCGAGACCGACCGCCGATTAGTCAAGACTCGCATTTCGCTCTTGAAGGGGAAGCTTGCCGAGATCGAGCGTCAGCACCGCACGCGCCGCGAAGGACGCTCGGATGAGTTGACACGGATCGCGCTGGTGGGATATACAAACGTCGGCAAATCATCGCTTCTGAACACGATAGCCTCGGGTGTCTCGGAGGTCTTCGTCGAGAATAGGCTCTTTGCGACACTCGACGCAACGACGCGCGCGATGGCGCTCTCGCACGGCCGTCAGGCGCTTGTGACCGACACGGTCGGATTTATCCGCAAGTTGCCGCCGCGCCTTATCGCATCGTTCCGAACGACGCTGCGCGAAGTCGAGGAGGCGGATATCCTTTTGCATGTCGTGGACATTGCGAGTCCAGCGTACGAAGAGCAAATCGAAGTCGTCCGTGAGACGTTGCGCGAGTTGGGCGCGCATTTGAAGCCCACGATCATGGTCTTTAATAAACTGGATGCGCTGGATGAAGACCGCCGTCAACTTACGCATGAGCTTCGCGCACAATATCCGCATGCTGTCTTTGTCTCGGCGGAGCGGGGCATTGGTATCGAGCAACTCAAGAATGAGATCGAGAAAGTAATTACCGAGGCATCATTCGAATTAACTGTCGAGATACCTCTGGCGCATTACGACATCGCCTCACGTCTGCACGAACTGGGAGAGGTGACCGAGCGCGTCTTTACTGATACGCACGTTCGTCTCCGCCTCCGAGTGCACTCGCGTAATAAGGAGCGCGTCGAACGGCTGCTGGCGACGGCGGCGTGAGGTCAATTGGATTAGTTACACTTCGTCCTTCTCCACATGCACCGATTATGCGATTCGATTACAAACGTGCGAACCCCGAAGCATCTGCGGCGATGCTGGCATTCAACCGCTTCAGTCACGAGACCAAACTCGATGCAAAGCTGATCGAACTCATCAAGATCCGGGCCTCGCAGATCAATGGCTGCGCATTCTGCCTTGACATGCACACGCGGGATGCGCTGGCGCTTGGGGAATCTGACAGGCGTTTGCATGTCCTCGCGGTGTGGCAAGAGAGCGGGATGTTCTCCGAGCGTGAACAGGTCGCGCTTCGATTGACCGAAGCTGTCACGCGTATTAGCAAGCGTGGTGTCCCCGATGATCTTTACGCGGCAGTCCGAACCCACTTCGATGAGCGGGAGTACATGGACCTGATTAGCGTGATCAACATCATCAACTGCTGGAACCGCATCGCAATTGCAACGGGACTCGGACCGCCCGAGAAGGCTTAAGCGAGTATCGCCTCCGAATCAACTAAATCCCCCGACTATCGAACCCAGCGCCGCCCGAAGTGAGAGCCAGATGAACTGGAATAGCTCTTCCGTTTTGGCACGCGTCCGTGTGGTTGTGGCCGAAACAACTGGGGTCATCTTGTCTGCCGGATTATCTCCCCTCAATATAAATGTATTAGCGGCCAGCGTACTGATTCCTTCGATGAGGCCTGCAGAATCCTTACTACTGGTTGCGAGAACTTTCATCGAGACTCCCCGATAATGAGGGGTCAAATTGGTGGTCGAGGTGCCCGCCGCGATGTTCATTGTAACAAAGGCCGTGTCGACGCGACTCTCCGTCAATTCCTTTCGTTCGTTCGGGACGAGGAACGTATTCAGTCTATTAACCGAGAACGAACCAACTGTTGCCTCGAGCTGTAGGTTGAATGCGGAATCATGCAATGGATACGTGGCTTTGATCGCAAGTTGTGACTGGCCGACAAACATTCCGTTCAAATCGAAGCGCGTGGGCACTCCATAGAGTTTGCTCTTCGCATCCGTTGTGAACGGCGAGACGACGACGTTCAGATGATCGAAATTGAGCACGCCTGCCTCTGCGCTGCCCGCTGCTCGCTCACGAAATCGGATGTACCCATTCTGGAGTATGATGGTCTTGATCGTAACTGGGAATGTGATCGATCGCACGAGTTCGTTCGGCATTACGGCATCTGCCGGGAGAGGATCCGCCGGCTGGCGCTTATCCTGATATGAATCGAGTGTCCACACAGGTAATCGCACTGCTCGAATGGCGAGGCCCCGACCCGCCAGCACCCCGGCGATATTAATGCCTTCCGCGCGGAAGTTCGCACATCGAAAGTCCGCCCAACCTTGTGAGTATTTATTCTTTGCGGCGAATGCATCTTCCGACCATTTGGGAATGTAACCGAAATTATCGATCGTGATGAGAGAATCGCGAAGATTTCCCTGTATGTTTCGGAGCTCGACCGCGTAAAGCCCATCGCCCGCGTCCAGACTGAGTCGCGGAACTCGGAACTTGGGGTGAGAGTCTCAATGATTTGCCCTGGAAATATGATGTGTTGTTCGGCGGGCATAGTTATTCTGCTGAGGTCGGGCTCGCTGCCCAGTGCACTGCCTATTCCATGCCATCGAGCGCAAGTATCACATCTTTAATAGATCTAATACCTTATAGATCAGCATTCCTGGCCAAAAGATGGCCTTTAGGACGCCAAGCACGCCCTCCCAGAAAGTCGCCGCGTGTTGGACATAATAGACCACCGCGCCTAGAAATGCGAAGCCATAGATGCTTCCGGCGCTATTATCGACCATGGCTCTTCGGCCACGTCCTCGGCACGATCCATCTTGCTCGTCTGCCATAATTACTCCTTTCGGAGAAATGATGACAAGCCGAGTGCCTTAGCAAGTCAACTGGAAAAGTCGGGCAATACGCGTCGAACGCCATGCATTGCCATAGTCCTGTCAAATCACGCTTGTGGAAGAATCTTCCTCATGGCAAAGATTCTTCCACATTCACGGCAAGGCATCGCCGCGCGTGTTACGGCGAAACTAGAGCGACTCCAGAAACTTCACCAAAGCCTCGCGGTCTCGTTGGGGAAGCATGCGGACGTATTCGCGCGAACGAGTTGCTTCGCCACCATGCCACATAACTGCTTCGAGCAATGATCGCGCTCGGCCATCGTGCAGGAACCGGGTATGTCCATTAACGACATACGTCAAACCGATTCCCCAGAGCGGCGGTGTTCTCCACTCACTGCCTGTTGCCCGATATTCCGGACGGTTATCTGCGAGATCGGGTCCCATATCGTGGAGCAGCAGATCGGTGTAGGGAAAAATTGTCTGGTTCGAAAGCTCGGGAAAATCGGGATTGGTCCCGGTCTTCATCATGGGAATATGACAGGAGCTGCATTTCGCATTGTTGAATAGGTACTTTCCGCGGATGACCTCGGCATCTCCCATATTGCGGCGTCCGGGAACACCAAGAGTCTGCATGTAACCGGCGATATCCCGAAGCGCGGCATCTCCGATCTCCGGCGCTTTCGCGCTATCGGCGACAGCCCAGTATTGAGTCTGGTTATGACAACTCTCAACTCGAAAAATCGGGTTCGTAATGCCCATGTCCTCATTCAGCGCCCCGGCCGATTGCTGTATCAACGATGGCTGCCCGGCCTTCCAGCCAAAGCGTCCAAGCCGCATTGTTTGCGCGGTTGCATCCCACACCATGTTAGGCTTTCCGGAAATACCGTCGCCATCGAGATCGTTTTCATCGGCATGCGATAGAATCTCGTCATCTGGAATTGATTCCAGAAGTCCCAGACCAAAAACGGATGGCGCAACGCGTGGAGAAGTCATCAGGCCGGCCGGTAGTGGCATATAAGGATTGGCGATCGTGTACGAAGGCGCAGCAAGTTCATAGCTTGAGCCGTCCGCGAACGTATGCGTTTGCATCGAGTATGAAATCTGAACATCCGCTTCCGGAGCGACGTCATAGGCTGCGCGCTGTTGAAGCTGTCCGCCAAACCCCGGAGCAGGATTGGGACCTCCATGTGGATCGGTGCCGGGGACGCTGAGCCGAATGAGAAGTCCAACCATACTCTCATCGCCGATCGGAGCCCGGCCACGGCCGTCATTGACATGACACGCGGAACAGGCGTTGGCATTGAACAGTGGTCCCAGGCCCCCATTGGGTGATGCTGGGGCCGGGACGTATTGTGCTTCGAACTGAGCATCGCCTCGCTCGTGCATTGCCGCATGATCGGCCGAGACGTTGGGCAGCACTTGACTGAATGCCGTCACACCCTGAACGAAGACGGTCTGCGAACCGCCGCTCATTGATTCATCGATGGAACTCGTGGAAGCCGGTGGGCTCGAAACAGAATTGGAACAAGACTCGAAAATGGGTGCGCAAACCAGAACGGCGACAATAGATGTGTTGCGCAGATGTGAAATAATCTTTGCTTGTAACATGGTCAGTTCTCCTCTTTTTGAATGATCGGGACGAGTTTGGAATTCAGCAAATCCTCAAGGGAGGTTATTGCATCTACAGCAGTCGGGACGAGCGGCGATCGGTCTAGGATTGCCGTGCCGAACGGTGAAGGAATAGCAGATACCCTCGCGATCGCTGTGTCGAAGCCGCTGCGGATCTCACGATCGAGCGCGGAATCGCCAGAGGAGAGAAGCATGGACAGGCCATGCCCGGTCGTTGCTCCTCCCCCGGTATATACATCTCTGGCTCCACGCAATCGCGCTGCAAACTCGGAGACCGTATTGCCAGAGAATGGGGACGGGTCGAGAAGTGGGTTGCCGGACTGATACGGCAGTCCGATACCCTTGTTTGCCAGATCATCACACATACCGGAGATTGCCGTAGTAACATCGAGCAATGCAGCTCGCTGCGTCGGATAGAGATCACTTCCTGAACCGGCATCCACAAAGGAGCGATAATAACTTCCACTGGTTGCAGAATCCCAGCTGCTACGAATTTGGCTCGCGGTCGCCATTACATCATTCGCCAGCACCAAGAGGTATTGCAGGGCCCGTGGGGAAAGATCATGCGCAAGCTTCGAACCGTTTGATCCGAAGAGAACATATTCTATCGCATGAAAACCTCTCAAGTCTTCCTCCCAACCAGCGAGACTTTGGCTATTGATTGGCGCAGTTCCTTCAAGCAGTGAGTCGATTCGATCGTATGCAACCGGCCACGGATCAATGGTCGGAGCCGTGGCGTTCGTGGCAATATCGCCAATGTTACATGCGTAGCAATGCTCCCAAGCGCTACGCATTACACGCCATGCGTCGCGGGAATTTTGGAGGTTTGCATCGGTCGGAGACGACTGCAATACCATGATTGACTGGTCGAAGGTGGTTGCGCGTTGGTCGAACTCCGAATATGTTGGGACGAAGAATCGATCGGCAAGATCGGTCAGAACGACACTGTTGTGCGGTGACGGGCTGATCGTAGGGCCAGTCGGACTGGAACATGATGCAAAGAGTAAAGCAGAGAATGGCACGATGCTCAAGAGCATCGTGCGCGAACGCATAGTCGTCATAGCCGACACTAATCCTTTCTGTTGATTGGCTAAACTAAAATTCCGATACAGCAGTAAAACGACCAAGTATGCGAGTTGAAGACTTCCGAACAGTTAGAATAGTCTCGTATATACTTGGTGCAACGAGTAAAAACAATCTTTGAAGAAAGGCAACGGTTCCGAAAGTCAAATTACATTAAGCACAAGTAATTTAATGAAATCGATGTCTATTCAGATATTTATAGAAGCGCCGACAACCAACCGATGCCGTGACACTTTGGAAGTGATTCCTGAAATCGGATTCTTTCGGTGGTAAGGTGAGTTCGCCACAAACTGCTTACTATTGCGAGGGCACTATGGAATCATCATTGAATGGTCAGTATCGTGAGATGAATGCCGAGTCCGACGAATCATTGGATATGACTCATAGCGGCGAAGTGTCGGCGGAGGACGCATCCCCGAGCTTCTATCACAACGCGATTCAAGTCGGTCGAAATTTGCTCCAGCGTGAGATGGGTTTTGGAGGCTATCTGATACTTGCTGTTGTGTTGATGGTAATCTTGGTCGTTTACGGTTATTTCTTCGGTAATCCTCTGCATGGCGCGGCGGGCCCGGACTAAGTAGCAATGGCCACCCTTTCGATGGCCATTGCTTGTTTCTCAATAATTAGTTTGATCGATCATTTTGCGATCCAGTCGTCCATTGCCATTGTCTTGCCTTCTCTGGTATGGGTGACAATGGAGCCTGTAACGGCATCGCCGTTCAAATCGATAATGATGGTTCCAAGATCGGCCTGAATCACCGTTGGGCTGGAGCGATCGAGCATTTTCATCACGACGATCGGCTTATGCATGCGTTTGCCAGTCGGCAATCCGCTCGCCACATCACGAGGGTGTTGGATCTGCGGTGTCACCGTGATTGTAAATGCAACAGACTCCTTTGGGCTTTCGCCACCGCTTGGCAGCGATGTTCGCCCGGATGATCCGGGACCTGTTGTGCTCGGCCGGCTTGTGCCAAACGACCAGCGATACGTACCGGCTTGCAGTGGAGGCGTCATAAAGGTGCCGTCACCATTGATCGCAACTCTCGTCTCCTTGCCAGTCGAGTCTTTGAAGATAAGATATGCGTTGATCGCTTTCGCGTGAACCAGCGATGTAACACTGAATGCGATAAGGGCAACCAGGCCCATCATTCCAATGCGAAGGATGTTGTGTGGCTTCATAGGTTTTTGGATTGTATGTAAAAGGCGGATGGGGCAAAACTCATCCGACCGTGGGGACAGATGTCCGTGAAGGAAAGTTTCAAGTCGGAATCTTCGGTCAACTCCGAACCGTGCAAAATTACTTGAATCCGCCAACAACCATCCCGAGCGGACGACGGATCGCGTACCACAAGAATTGAAAGAACTCCTGCGTCGGCTGACGTTCAAGAGTTGCACGGCCGGTCTTTGGAGGACCGCCACCTTCGTCAGGATTATCGTCCCGCAGCACGAGAAGATTCGCTGCTAGCGTCTTGATGCCTTCTTCAATATCCGGCGGATCATTTGGATCCGGCGGAAGTACCTTCAGCTTGAAATGATCATAAATCGGGGTGACGACCGCGTTTGCCACTCCACCCTGGATATTCACCTTAATATCTCCATTGTGGAATTGGCCACTCATGACCTGCACATGTTCTGCGTTGACAAGGAATTGGTTGAGCTGCGTTGCATCGAACGGACCGACCGTTCCATCGATCGAGAGATTGAGTACAGAGTCGTGCAACGGATAGATCAGCCGCGCGCGGGTGGGGGACTGGCCGACGAAGATTCCGCTCAGGTTAAATTGTGTCGGCCTGTGAACCTCGGGGCTGGCCGAATCCAGCGTGATAGGAGTAGCCTCGACTTGTACATGTTGAAAGGTGAAATCGCCGGTCGGGACGCCGTTACGAGTGTGTTCCCGAATTTGAATACGGCCATCCTCCAGAACAATGTCCTGAATCGTGACGGGGATATTCATTCCGCGGACAATATCATTGGGCATTACTGCCGGTGGGGGATGTGGATCCGCCGGTTTGCGCATGTCCTTGTAATAGTCAAGCCACAGAGTTGGCGCATCGAATTTCTGAACGATGATACTTTCTCCGGCGATCAAGCGCTTCGTGTCGATGCCTAAGAGTTGCACTGGCGCCAGTCGAAAGTCAGTCCGTCCCTTGGAATAGGTATGGCGCGCGGCGAACTCATCCTCCGAATACTTTGGAATATAGCCAAGGCTATCCATGGTCACAGCCGATTTGATCAGATCTCCATTCAAATTGCGAATCTCCCAGGAATAGAATCCATTCAGCGGCGCGTAGCTGAAGGTCGGGACCTTGCAAACAACTTGTCCGAACGCGAGCCGAGCTCGTTTTTTTGACGGCGGATAAAGATGAAAGTTGTCGACGTTGAGAGTAGTGACTTGGGTTGTTAAGGTGGGAGAAAAGCCATTCGAAGCGGAATCCCTCTCGTGGAATATGACGCTCCCATGGGGCAGAATCGCGCGACCAATCGAGATCGGTAGCTTCATTGTACTCTTCGTCGCAGCCTGCGTCACGTTCGCGGTGACCTTGTCGGCCATGCGTTCGATTTGCCAGGACTGAGCCTTCGCTGTGTGTATGGCGATTTTCTTGGTGTCCATTAAATTCGGAATGTCGATCCCCTCGATTTGTATGTGCGTCGCTTGATAGCTCATGTTGTTGACCGCGCGCCCTGTGGATTTGGATTGATACCGTGCCGAACCGGCAGCGATCGAACGGCCTTTGAGCCTGACATGCGCGTCCCGAAGATCGATTACATTACGCTGCGCTTTATCTGAATAGTGAAATGTCGGCGCATCGACCCAAATGTCTTTAGAAAAGAAGAGATTGTTGCTCGATGCACTGGTGGAATCGAGGTTGAAACTTACCGCTACGAGTCTTGCGCCATGTGCCAGGATCCTCGGTGCCGATCCGCCAGTAATCTGCAGAGTGCCATTCCGAAGATCGATTTCGCCAATCCGAACCGGAAGTGAAATTGACTTTGCGATATTTCTCTGCTTGGCCCAAATCGATTGGCTCGGCTTTTTTGATTTGGCGCCGCTTGGCAATTGAGAAACTCGCCACGCGCTCGTCCGAAGCGAACTGGCGGCGATGCTCTCTCCGCTCGCGAGATGGGGGAAGTCGATGCCGGCAATGTCCACTCCATCGAACTCTATCGGGGTGGCGTGTGTCCGATCGCCACTGCGCGCTCGCGAATCATACGAGATGCTGTGTGCCCTCACGAAGGAGTCTTGAATATTTGCTTCGAGAGCGTTTGCTTCGATCGATGTACCCGTCGCACCATAGCTTACAAAAGCCGAGCGGATCTCGAGTTGCTGCGAGAAGAATGGCTGCTGTGCAGCTATGCCAGTATCTATATTCAAACTTGCGGCCGTAATACTCAGGTCATGCGCCTTGAAAGAAGATGCATTCGACAACTGAACGTCCACCGTGCCGCTTTGCAGATCCGCATGCTTCACCTCAATCGGGATGTGTATGGACCGCGCGAGCGCATCCTGCCACGATCCCGATTGAGCCGGTCGTTTGCTGGTATCGGCGGCAGCCAGCGCAACGCTCCATGTTCTACTATCGAGGGAGCCGATGGAAATGCGCTTGCTGGTAATGAACCGATTCCAGTTCAGATTGCGGACGCGAATTCCCGAGCCATGAAATGCCGTTGCACTCGTTGCACTCGCGTATGCAAAGGAATCGATCGTCATGGCTGAATCAGCCGATGCGATGTATGCGCCGTTCAGCAAAAATGCTCCCATCGAATCAGCATATGCAAGATGTGGTACGCCGAGATCGAACCGGTCCCATGCCAAATGTAACAGTGCCGGCGATTTCGTATCGTACTTTAATTTCCGGCAACTGAACGATACCGAGCCCACTTCGTGGTCGCCAGAATGATCGCGTCCAAATATTAGAATATCCGGTAGCAATATGGTCTTCGCCGAGATCGATAGATTACTCTGCGACGAACTACTCGACGGTCTCGCCGTGTCCGGCAGCACCATCTTTGTCAGCGCGCGCTCTCGGGCCGCATCGCAAAGTGCGATCTTCGGGTCCCACGTTCGGACTGTCGAAAACGTAATCGGCTTTCCGAACAAGATGTCCCACCAACTGATACCGGTCACCAGAACCGAGTCGATGGTGATTCGCCGGACTGTTGTTCCGCGCTCGCCGGGCAGGTAGCCGGCGCGGGCGAAGTCAACTCCGGCGGCCAACAGATCGCCCTGGTGATAATCGAATCGCGCGAAGTGTAGCCGGTACTCGCCATGCCAGGCTGTCCGCACATCGTCCGCCAACTTTTGCTGCGCGATTCGGCTGAGGATGCCATCAAAGAAGAACATGATGAACGTCCACAGCGAAACGATGAATGCCATCACGATCCAGGCGATGGTCTTACGGGTTGAGGTGCGCATTTTACCCAAAAAGTGGCTTTCTTCTGTGTCTCCTCCTTTCTCATTTCGTGCCACTCCACATCAAATTGACCTCATCTCAGGAATTACATCAAGATGGGGGATGGGCCTCACGGACTACGTGACTTTCAGAAAAGTACAGATGCAGCGCGCGCACGTTTGGGTGCCGGTTCAGTTTAAGTTCACAATATACTTTATGTGCTTGACTTGACAGGCATAATCTTCGTATCTTTGTAGGCATGAATTTGGAGCACGCAACGACGATAGCGGGTTACATCATTGCTATCTTGATGCTATCGTATGTTCAGCGCCTACGAGATAAGAAAAAATGATTAAGCCAAAAAAGACACCGCGAGATGTAAACCAACTGGCCGCGCAGATCGTGGCACTCAGCACCGGACAAGCGGAGCCAGAAGAAGAGTTGACGCCCGAACAGAAGTTCAGGAAGGAGTTCGCCCGAAGTGGTGGGCTGGTCGGTGGGAAAGCAAGGGCCGCGTCCCTCTCGCCACGGAAGCGCAAGGAGATTGCGAAGAAGGCGGCGGCAGCGAGGTGGAAAAAGAAGCCCAATAAGTAGTTTTCTCGAATTCTGATTTTTCAGTCACCATAGGAACCACCGGATAGCAATGCGTGTCTGTCTGATGGCTACTTTACGTTTTTGCTGCAATTCGCACAAAAGCATTACAACATTCAAGCGACTGAAAAAATGGAAAACGAGACAATGGACATCTTGGATGTCGAAGACATCCGCCCGCTGTTAGCGGCTTTGGTTACGGGCCTCAATACTCTTTCGGCTGAATCTTTCAATACGGCGAGCCAGAAGACATATTATGATGCCCACATTACATGGCTCACCGGCGTAATCCGATTCTCAATGGCGCAGCGCCTTCTTGCGGAACTTGGACTTCGGTTTGGGTATCCCGTAATCAAAACGCACTCTCGGGCCACGTTGATAACGAAGCATTTTTCGGTTCATCTCTGCCGCCTTAGCTCGCGCAAGCAGCTTCCGCGTGAATCGAAAGAGAAAACGTCAACTGCCCAATACAACCTTTTTACAGGGACGCCGGATGCACTTCCCGAAAGACTGTATTTAGTGATCGGCTTCGTGTACTCGACATCTGGTAAAAAGACACTGGAAGAACGTCTCAGTCAGCCAGCACTCATTCAAGCGGGATTGCCCCTGCCGGATTGGACTGGCTATGCTCTCGAACCGGCGCAAATATCAGAATATCTTGCGCGTGAACCGAAAGCAGAAAAACCAAGAATCAACATCATCGACGACACGATTCGCGAGGCCCTGCGCAAACGTGCGAAGAAGATTAAGCGCAACGATAACGAACAATCATCAGAGGCAGCATGACCACGGTTCCACACGAATTCAACGGAGAAAAGTTAACAGAAGCCCGCGAACTCAATGAGCGCACGATGGTGTCGCTCGCTGAGGAAGCGGGTCTTAGTAGGCAGATGCTCTCTGCCTACGAAAGCGGTAGGCTCGTTCCGCGTCCAGACAACCTATACCGCTTAGCCCTAATTCTTGGAGTTAAGGAGAGTTACTTCATGACTCCCTCTTCGATCAAATCGAATCCCACCTATTTTCGATCGTTCGCTGCACTTACTAAGCGAGCGAGAGAAAGCGCGGTGAGAAGACTCGATATTTTTCAGTCATTAGCACATTCTGTTTGTGAAACGGGAATTGTGATCGAGCCGGATATTCCTGATTACAATTTGGGAGACTCGCCCGAGCAATACACAGAAAAACAAATTGAAAAATATGCCGATGACCTCCGGCGAGATTGGAGATTAACCAGCGGACCAATTTCGAGCATGTCGGGCTTGCTCGAAATCCACGGTATTCTAATCGCCTGCTCCATGTTCGGCGATAGGAACCTTGACGCTTTTTCCGAATGGGGTCAAGACGGTCGCCCCTATATCTATTTGTGCATGGACAAGCATTCTGCGGCGCGAGCCGCCTTTACGTATGCTCACGAATTAGGCCATTTACTGCTTCATCGGCAGGTGCCGAAGAAAAAATTCGAGTCCCGGTTGTATCATAAATTGTATGAGCACCAAGCGGATATTTTCGCCGGCGCCTTTTTACTTCCGGCCCAATCATTCGCAGCGGAGCTTCCAAAGTTCAGCCTGGACTATTTCCTTTCGATAAAACCCCGCTGGCGCGTGTCAGTGGCGGCGATGATTAAACGGTGCGCTCAACTCGGCTGGATAACCGAGTCAGAGGAGAAGAATTTATGGATTAATTATTCAAGACGCGGTTGGAGAAACCATGAACCCTACGACGAGGATAGTGCTGCCTTGCGAGTGGATGAGCCAAAGCTTCTTTCAGAAGCGATTGCAGTCCTTAACGAGGAAGGCATTCTTACCACGGAGAGCTTGCGGGAGGATCTAAAAGTCCCCGCAGATCGACTTGCAAAAATGTTCAATTTGGATATTCTTCGCAGTCCAAATGCGCCGCCACTTCGTAGCGATGACCCGTTTCAACGCTCGCTTCCGGCCAATGTAATTCTTTCGAATTCGACCAGAACGGGCACCTAAAATAAAAGCGCCCCGGATTGGGGCGCTCGAAGGTCGTTGGCTAAGGACGAACTTCACATTCAAATAGACTGAAGGATAGCGAGAATGGAAATCACAAATCCCCCACTTACCCCCACAACGCCCAAATAAGCACCAATCGTTCGTCCAAAATGGCATTCCTGAGGAATTCTATTTTGTCTCAATTAAACTGACACTTGTGCTTGACAAGACACGTATAATGTTGTATCTTTGTATCAACAAATACGACGAACGTTATGAACCGACTCAGCCGCGAAAAACAGATTGAAGTAGTGAAGGCACTCGTTGAGGGCAACAGCATCAACGCAACCGTGCGCATGGCTGGCGTTGCGAAGAATACAATTCTGAAGCTGCTCGTTGAACTCGGAGAGGCTTGCCAGTCGTACCATGATGCGAACGTTCGGAACGTGACTTCGAAGCGGGTTCAGTGTGATGAGATTTGGAATTTCGTTGCCAAGAAAGACCGAGCTTGCACAATGGAAGAACGTAGCATGACTGGAATCGGAAGCACATGGACGTGGGTAGCCATTGACGCTGATTCGAAGCTGGTGCTTTCGTATCTCGTTGGCGGACGCGACGGAGAATATGCGTATGCCTTCATGCAGGACGTGGCAGATCGGTTGGCGAATCGCGTGCAACTTACGACCGACGCACACGGCGTTTATTTACAGGCTGTGCGTGAGTCATTTGGTGAGGCCATTGATTATGCCATGCTGATTAAGAAGTACGGCAAAGGACAGGACGGTCCCGAGACTCGTTACAGTCCAGCGATTTGCACCGGGATTGAGAAGAAACCGAAGATCGGAAATCCAAACTACGATGAGATTTCCACGTCCCTCATCGAGCGCCAGAACTTAACGATGAGAATGTCCATGCGCCGGTTCACACGCCTCACGAATGGCTACTCCAAGAAGATCGAAAACTTGGAAGCCGCCGTTGCATTGCACTATATGTTTTACAATTACATCCGAGTCCATCAAACACTCGGAACAACACCGGCAGTGAGTGCGGGTCTAACCGATAAAGTTTGGAGCTTCGAAGACCTGATTAGCATGTTCGAGAGTTTCCAGTTCGAGCGCAAGATTGCAGCACCGAAGAAGAAGAAAGCGAACCGATAGGCCGAACGCTTGTTTAGCATGAAGGGCGAGTCGTTGACGCGACCCGCCCTTCAATTTTCATAACCATAATTACGAATCAATCATGGCTAATCAAACTTGGAAAGAGGGCGATGAGGTTTGGCACAAATCAGGTGGCCCCAAAATGGTCGTTGATGAGGTCTCGGCGCAAGGCTTAACCATTACATGCAAATGGCATCTTAATGGCGAGTTCAAAACCCAAGACTTCCATCCCAATGCACTCACTAATAAAGACCCTAATTCATAGTCAGTTTAGGGCAGTTTAGAATCTTACGAAGAGAAGATCGTCTGGGCTGAACGTGCCCTCCCTGAGATCGGCACCAATGAACCATTGGCAAACGACTCCTGCCGCCGTGACTTCACGCACGGTCATGGTGTGATTGTGCGTTCTTTTGATAACGACATCCCCGCATTTAAATTCCTGTTCTGAGTTCATAAGTCAAAAAGTATAAGTGAATGTCTAAATTAATTCAAACTGAACCGACACCCACGTTTGTACTTCATGAACTTTATTGAGACATAAGACTTTACAGTATTCTGTCTATAAGACAGAATACTTTTCTCCGCACCTATCCGCATAGGTGCCCATCACATCAGAAGTAACATACGAAAGAATTCTGCGCTCTCAATCAGAACGGCTTGCCTTCCATCAACACAACGATGAGAATGAGTGCGACGCACATCAGCATCGTCATCGTGCGCAGCTTACCGAGCATTGGCGAAGAGGGAAGCGGCGTGCCCGAGGCAATGATCTTCTTGAGCGTCCCCGACGCGATGCCATGAAACGCGAAGAGTGCGATGAAGAACAAGAATGAGATGCGGAACCACCAGGTCTGTTCGAAGACCCAACCGGTTGCCGCGAGCATTCCAACACCCGTCACAAGCATGATGACCATACTCCAGACGACGATCTTGAACATCTGCAGCATGAATTGGGCATTTGCCCAGCCTGGTTTGCGCGCCATGAGTGCAAGCGCGGTGATGAGGCCCAGCCCGGTGACGGCGGCGAGAAGATGGATGACGGAAAGAATGATATTTAACGACATGCCCTACAAACGGAATTTGTGCGGGCACCGTTCGGCGGGTCAAGAAGGAACTCCGAAGACCTCTCGCCATGTCTCATATCCTCACACTTGACACTCACACTCATGGATTCCAACACAGCAGAGATTTTAGAACTCGAACGGCAATTCTGGCAGACGATGATCGACCGCGATGTCGATGCCTCCATTCGTCTCACCGACGACCCATGCATCGTTGCTGGCGCGCAGGGAACGGCGAAGATCGATCACGCCATGTTCCGGCAGATGATGATTGGCGGCACCTGGAAGCTGCACCGCTTCGAGTTTAAGAATGCGCAAGTCTATTTCCCAAGCACGGACCTCGCGATCGTCGCGTATGACGTGCATGAAGAGTTGACCGTCGATGGTGCGCCGCTCAACATGGACGCCGCCGATACGTCCGTCTGGACACGCCGCGATGGCCGCTGGGTCTGCTCGCTGCACACCGAGTCGGTCAAAGGCGATCCCTATGGCCGTGATCGAAAAAGGTAATATCCCGCGCTAATGCCGCGGGTTCTTCTCGAGCTGTTCCTTCATCGTTGTGTATTCTTTGGGGTTGAACATCCTCCCATCGCTCGTGACAAACTGCATGGTACCCGAGATTGTATCGCCATCAGTATTGACGGTGAGGTCCGCACCATCGTTGTCGAGGATGATGATTGAACCGCTTTTGCGCTCGACGGGCTTCGTGACCGTGATGTCCTCATACTTCGGCTTACCGATCTGCTTGCTCACGTCCGACGAGCGGTCCCAATGGAAGCGCACCTTCACGCGCGCGATCTCCGAGACTGATGGCGCCGAGGCCTCCCGGCTGCTCGAGCCGCTGCCCGCCGGCTGGCTCAGCATACTCCACCGATACGCACCGGCGGCCAACGGTGGCGACTTGAACGTGCCATCCTGATTGATGGCGACTTTCGTCTCCTTTCCCGCTTTGCTCTTGAAGATGATGTACGCATCGAACGACGCGAAGCTACTGGTGGCATAGCCAACGAGCGCGATTGCGACAACGCTCGCGATGACCAATGGACGAAGGATTGATTTCATAGGCAACAAAAAAAGAATTGTGACGTGGGGGCCGAAAAAACCCTTCGGGGCCAACCTCGCTGGTGAAAAGTAGATTCCAACGCTAATCTGTAGAATGTCACCCATTCGCTGCATCCGCTCGGGGTCCCACAATCAACATACACGGCGTTGGCGCTTAGTGGTTGTGTTGGTAAAGTTGTAGCACATTGCCAAACGGATCGGCAAAAAGCGCTACCTGCTCTTGAGCGGTGGCATTCCCTGCATTGACGACGCGTCCTCCATTTGCGGTAATGAGCGCGAGCGTATCTGGAATACTATCGACCATGATGGAGATGAGAATTCCCTGTTCTGTTGAGGGCTTCTTGCCGAGCACCCACATTCCGCTTACCTCGCCAACGGAGTCATCGAATGCGGCATTGTCGGCATTGTCGCTTCGAATCTCCCAGCCAAACGCCGCTCGGTAAAACTGAGCCGATAGCTGAATATCGGAAGCAGGAATTTCAAGGTAGCAAATTTTGCCGTTGCCAAATGTGGGATGTGTGTCTGCCATAGTCTGTTTTCAATTGATATGCACCCGTTCGCGGACCCGCAGTTGTCATGCGGGGCTTCACGCGAGCGGTGACGTATTCCATATTGCGTCTGACAAAACCACATTCAGGTTCAGAGAATGCCGCCGCCCGTGTGCCGGGAAGCGCTGCTTCCCGGCGGCGCGCCGAAAGTGATGACGCCCAAGCCCACACCGAGCTACGCGCGCGCGAGGCAAAACCCAAACACCCGAATCACAAAGGCGGGAAGACGCATCCTAACTTGAAGGGCACAATTTATGATCACCGAGGAGAACCACTTTGAAAAACCGAACGTATCCCTTAGCCTATGAAAACTTACACAGAGCAGGTATACGACGTTCGCACACCAGTGCCATCGTTCAGTTTTATTGTGAAGCGGGACGATGTCGAAGTTTACAAAGGTGTTACAGTGACCTTAAAAGTACCCTATCCTAAGATTCTTGACGGGAAATATGTGCGTCAAAGGGTCAAGGAGTTACTCGTGAAGGAGAAGTTGGATATTGTTGGCGCACTCGCAAAAGCTAAAGGAACCATCACGGTCGTTTTAAACGTCTTAGTTCTTGAGCAGGAGAGGGAAGAGATTGAAGTAAAGCGACTGAATCCTCCGGAACGCTATTTCCCAATTACCAAGCTTGAGGACATGATCACCAAGCAGGTGCAGCGGGCTGCCAAAGAGGCTTTTGAAACACAAAAGAAATTGCGTGGTCACAAATAAGTCCTATTTAACGCAGAATTGGACGGTCTTCACCCTTTGATCAGGATTGGATCAGGTGGAATCAGATAAGAAGGCTTTTTTGAAATCAATCCATGCTTGTGGTAGAACCTAAAACGCATCAGAATTGGGACATAATACCAGTTCTGGCGATAGTTCTCGTTTTGTTTGAGGAAGTCGTTGACGAAATCGCTCAGAAGTGCAAGGACTTGCTTCTCACCCAAAAAAGCAAGCGCCATCAACTCTGTGAAGGCCCCGTAGAAAAAGCATAGGGTTCCAAGGTTCTTGTATAAGTGAGCTAAGTAATAGCCGTCTTGCAGCTGAATGACGCGCGGAATGCCCAAATAATTCGCCCATACTCTAAACTTGTAAAGCACGTTGAGGAGAAAATCTTCTTCGGTCGTTAGTGAAAGGTATAGGTCCTCAAGTTGATAAATCGATAAGTCATACCGTGGAGAGCGAGCGTAATTAAACTTCCAGAACGCCTTCTCACCACGCTTGGCGTTAAGCACTTTCGCGGGAGCGTGCGAGAGATTGAAGGGATAACAAACAAGATCGGTTTCAAATTTGCTAAGCAGGTTCTTATGAAAATAGTTTGTGCTCTTGCGGTGCTCTTCAGTGCGCAAGTTGTCTGAGTTAGTGAATACGAGCGCGTTCACGTATTCGTAAATGGCGTAGTAACTTTGAACAATATTCCACGCCGCAAATCTTCCGTGACAGGAATCCGGGGAGACCCTTGTGCCTATTGCCAAAATGTTTTCATTCAACGGTGTAGATCTGACCATTTCATTGTACCAGCCCTTTGTCAAATGAAACGTGAATCTGTCTGGAGACGACGACCGCCCTTTAAGTCGAGTAAGCTTTCCTATCTCAAATTGCTTCTCGGTTAAGAACTGATCAAAAAGTCTGTCTAATCGGTATGCCTTCCTGCTTCGGATATCCTCCTTTGAAGAATACCGAAGTTTGATAAGCCAAGTGAACGCATCAATCGTATCGTGAAAGCATAAAAAGTCCGCCAACTCCGGATTGTATTCATACATGAACGAACGATCAGCTACGAGAGCAATCTTGTTCGCGAACTCAGGGAATTTGCTGACTGCGATGAGCTTGTACACATCACTTCGGCTGAACTCAAATTGACCATTAACTTCATAACCTGTTATGAAGTCGCGATCAATTAGCCGCCTCAGCAATGAAACCTCAATTCCTGTTGCGTCTGACCATTTTTGTAACTGTTTGTCTTGCATTGATTATTCTTTCTCAATCTGGATAACCAGGCTGCCAGTGATAGTGACGCCGAAGAGAGGAGAGAGTTCTCTTGACGGTGAGTTCTAGGCACTTGATGTCCGCCCTGACTTCTTCGACGAAGTACTCCGGGCTCATCACGTTTTGATGAATGAGAAGGTGTCTTCTGCCAATCAAGTCCTCAAGTCGTTTGTCTAATCCAGAACGCGCTCGATTAGAGGGCCTTCTCAATATGCCCAGTAGGTCAATCTGGGGATCGACCTCCCTATAGTATTCAGCGATCCGCTTCACGTTTTGGAAGGTCATTGACTTGGCCACAGCATCCTCAACTTTCAAAAGCCCCTCGCTAACTGCGACCATATCGTCGGCTGAAAGCCGAGCAGACTTGAAAACTCCCTGCTTGCGTGGAGAGTAAGTTAGGAGACCGACATATACTGAACGAAAGAAGTCTTCGATACATGAGACTAGGTACGGGGCTAGCAGGTTGTATACGATAAGCGGCGGCTGCATTCCAGCTAGCTGGGGAATGGCCTTCAGTAGTTTCCGATCAATCATTGCATCGCTCTCCTTGTGTGCATTCAAGAGGACACCCGCTGCAACGATAGCGTTTTGAAATCTTGACTCAGCGTAGTAACAGGCTGCCTCAGCTTTCTCTCGAACAAACCCGTCATATGGGATATACTCACCTTCGCCAGCATCGGAGGTGAACTTACCTCCGAACCTCTCATGCACCGCCTTGATCGTCAAATTATGGTAGTCATTATCATACTTGCTACGCCAGACGGATGTGCGTGTATGCATGCTCGCACCTGATTTGCCTTTTGATTTGACCCAAGCTCCTACGCCTTCACGATATCGAAAGTGTTCGTCCTTGTAAAAACTGAAGAATACGCCTTTGAAGAAAGGCGTGCCCGCTTGCTGCTTGTAACCTAAGATCTCGAGGAATCTATGAACCTCTTTCGACGATGTCCCTCGGGGCAGGTCGATATAACAATCCCATCCCACAGTAGCTTCCCTATTTGAAGAGGCCGCTCTTAGCGCCGTTGATTTATGAAAAAATCAAAGAGGCCACCTTGCGGCGGCCTCTTTGTGTGAATCCTAAAAGGTCGCCGTATTACGAGCACCCGCTCGTGGTCCCGCAGTCATCGCAGACGGTGCAGGCGCCGTTGCGCTTGACGCGCATCGAGCCGCAGGCGGAGCATTGCTCGCCGGTGTAGCCTTTCGAGCGGGCTTCGCTGCGGAGTGTGCTCAGTGCCGCGCGCGGAGTGTTCGGGTGTTTCACCTCCGCCATCACCGGCTCGTCCACTAACTCGCTGCGTAGCTTGGCGATGTTCTCGTCCTCGCTGACGGTCCGGCCCGCCACTGCATCGGTCTGCTCGGCCCGATCCGCAGCATGAGTTGCCGCCGGCGTCTCAGTTGGCGGCACATGCTTCGGCTCGTCCACAGCCTTCACGTGGACGAAATCCTCGCGACCGAGATACTCATACCCCAACGCGCGGAAGACGTAATCCAAAATCGATGTGGCGTTCTTGATCGCCTCGTGTCCCTGCACGTTGCCGGCGGGCTCGAAGCGCGTGAACGTAAAGGTATCGACCAACTCTTCGAGCGGCACGCCGTATTGCAGCGCCTTCGATGCGAGCACGGAGAAGCAGTTCATCAGTCCCTTGAAGGACGCGCCCTCCTTGTACATGTCGATGAAGATTTCTCCGAGCGATCCATCTTCATACTCGCCGGTGCGGAGATAGACTTTGTGTCCGCCGACGACGGCTTCGCGGAGCCATCCTTTGCGCTTGGTCGGCAATCGGTGACGGCGCAGCTCGGGCGGCACGGTCCATCCATCGCCAACGCCTTCGCTGGCCAGTTCCTGATTCTGGAGTTCGAGCAACTGGTGAATCTTTGCGGCGTCGATCGTCTCGTTCGCCGGATCTTCCACGTCGTCGAACAACACTTCCTCTGCGAGATCGCCGTCCTCGTTCGAGGAGTTCAGCGGCTGCGAGAGCTTGCTTCCATCGCGATAGAGCGCGTTGGCCTTGAGCATCAGCTTCCACGAATCGAAGTAGGCCTTCGATACTTCCGCGACGGTCGCCTCGTTCGGCATGTTGATGGTCTTGGAGATCGCGCCCGAAATAAATGGCTGCGCCGCGGCCATCATGCGGATGTGCGCCTCGTATGGAATGTAGCGCGTGCCATAGCGTCCGCACTTGTTCGCGCAGTCGAAGATCGGAAGATGTTCGTCCTTCAGCGCGGGCGCGCCTTCGAGTGTCATCGTGCCGCAGACATAATCGTTGGCCTTCTGAATTTCCTCGCGCGTGAATCCGAGCGAGACGAGCATGTTGAAATTTGGATCGACAAGCTGCGACGGCGTGAAGCCCAGCTTCGCGCAGAACTCCTCGCCGAGCGACCACTTGTTGAAGGCGAACTTGAGATCGAAGACGTTATCGCACTGCTTCTCGATCTCGTCGATCTTCTCGTCGGTAAATCCTTTTGCCTTCAGCGTGTGCCGGTTGATCGTCGGGCAACCGACGAGCGTGCCGTGGCCCTTCGAGTATTTCTCGATCTCCTCGATCTGCTTCTCGCTGTAGCCAAGCTTCGTCAGTGCCTTATGCACGGACTGGTTGACGATCTTGAAGTATCCGCCGCCAGCCAGCTTCTTGAACTTGACGATCGCGAAGTCCGGCTCGATGCCGGTCGTGTCGCAATCCATGACGAGACCGATCGTGCCCGTCGGCGCGATGACGGTCACCTGTGCATTGCGGTAGCCGTGCTTCTCGCCAGTGGCATACGCGCGGTCCCACGCATCGCGGGCGGCTTGGAGTAAATCTTCCGGGCAGAACTCGGGATCGATGCCCATCGGCTTGATCGTGAGTTGTTCGTAGCGGTCCGGCGCGGCATTGTACGCTGCGAGCTTGTGATTGCGGATGACGCGCAGCATCGAATCCCGGTTTGGCTCGTAACGCGGGAATGGGCCGAGGTCCTTCGCCATCTCGGCCGATGCGGCATAGGACTCACCCGTCATGATCGCCGAGAGCGCGCCCGCAATGGCCAGCGCCTCGGGAGAGTCATACGCGATGCCGGCCGTCATCAGGATCGTGCCGAGATTCGCATAGCCCAGGCCAAGCGTGCGGTAATCGTACGAGCCTTGTGCGATCGCGCGCGATGGGAATTGCGCCATGAGCACCGAGATTTCGAGCACGATCGTCCACAGGCGAACGGCGTGCTTGTAATCATCGAGCTTGAACGCGCCGGTCTCGTCATCATAGAAATATGCGAGATTGAGCGAGGCAAGATTGCATGCCGTGTCGTCCAGGAACATGTACTCGGAGCACGGATTGCTCGCGTTGATGCGGCCATCGGTGGGGCAGGTGTGCCACTCGTTGATCGTCGTATCGTACTGCAAACCCGGATCGGCGGAGGCCCATGCCGAAAGCGTGATCTTATCCCATAGCGTCTTCGCCTTGACCTTCTTGGCGGTCTTGCCACTCGTTCGGAATTTCAGGTCCCACTCGCCATCGGTCAGCACGGCGTGCATGAAGTCGTTCGTCACGCGGACGGAGTTGTTCGAGTTTTGTCCCGAGACGGTCTGATATGCTTCGCCTTCGTAGTGCGTGTCGAATGTCTTGAAGTCGATGTGGTCGTAACCCATCGTGACCATCTGCAGGCAGCGCAGAATGTAATTCATCGGCACGCCACGCGCAAGTGCGCGCTTGATCGCGATGTCGAGATCGTGGTTCTCCTTGCGATCGGTGCCGCCATCGGCCGCGATCTTCATGATCGTGTTCAGGAACACATCGCAAACTTTCGAGCCGGCGACCATCGCGGCGACCTTCTGCTCTTCGAGGGCCTTCCACTCGATGAACTGCTCGATATCCGGATGGTCGATGTCCAGGATGACCATCTTCGCGGCGCGGCGCGTCGTGCCACCGGATTTCACCGCACCGGCAGCGCGGTCGTTGATTTTGAGGAAGCTCATGACGCCTGAAGCGGCACCGCCACCTGAAACGCGCTCGCCTTCGGCGCGGAGCGCGCTGAAGTTGGTGCCCGTGCCAGAGCCATACTTAAAGATGCGCGCCTCGCGCGTGACGAGATCGAAAATCCCGCCTTCATTCAGCATGTCGTCCTTGATGGACTGAATAAAGCAGGCGTGCGGCTGCGGGTGAGTGTAGGCATCGGTCGAGCGGGTCATCTCGCCAGTCTTCGGATCGACATACCAGTGTCCCTGCGGCGTGCCCTTGATGCCGTAGGCCCACGCAATGCCCGTGTTAAACCACTGCGGGGAGTTCGGCGCGGCCATCTGACGCAAGATCATGTAGCTGATCTCGTCATAGAAGGCTTGTGCGTCTTCTTTGGAATCGAAATACCCGTGGTCTTCGCCCCATGCACGCCAGCAACCGGCCAGGCGGTGCGCGACCTGCTTGATCGAGCGCTCGGGACCGAGCACGACCTCACCCTTTTTATCTCGCAGCGGCACGCCGAAGGTATCGACCTGCGGCACGCCGGCACGGCGGAAATATTTTTGTGCGAGGATATCGGTCGCGACCTGCGACCAATGCTTGGGGACCTCGATGTCCTGCATCTCGAAGATGGGCTTGCCATCCGGATTCCGGAGCACGGAGGCGCGTTTCGTGTACGAAAAGAGGTCGGCCGGGCTGGGGGACGCACCCATGGTCCCCGGGCCCGCCTTGGTAAAGCGACGTGCGATCTGCATAGCTGTTGTAACGCTAATTTATCAGTTTTTGATCTCTGCTCCACACAAAATGTAGAGCGAGGGCGAGGCTTTTGATGAGATCATCGATGATCTCATCTGCCTCTATTAAGCTTTTTTAACTTCCATAGAACCCCCGCCTTTTCAAGGCGGGGCGCATCGTCCACGATGCAAGGGGGTGGTTAACCCAAAATCCCAAACCTCCGCCCTCAAAAGAGGGGGTAAGTCTCCCGCCCCGACTCTTGAAAAGCCGGGGGCGCGGATGAGTGACCATCCGCATGGGGTGGTTACATCTACCAGGGGCTGTTAGGGGTCAGACGGCGCAACCATGGTCGCACCGTTTTTCGCGGTAACTCGTGAAGCATCCGAGTCCGCGACAGGATTCGGTGATCTAATGAGACCATCGATGATCTCACTTAGGGCTCGGGGCTAAACTCTGTGGTGTGCCGTCAATACAACCGTGGTTGCGTGATACTTAGCACTCAGCACTTAGCACTCAGCACTGCGATTCGCATGATCGCTCATGCGACGAATTCCGTGCATCAAACTTACTAAAATACCGCGTGAATTGTTCGCCGAAACGCCCCAATTCTTCCCACATTTTTTAAGAACAATTGCCCGAGTTATCCACCGCTTTTCGGAAGTTGTGTGTAAGTTGTTGGAAAGGAGTGGGAAGGGGAAAGAAGGAATCCCGGAGAATACATTGCCTGTCCTTGCCGTTAGAGCAGGAAGAATAGAGACTTCAAAATGTTCTCCCCAAGATTCCTGATCCGATCGTTCCGAATTAGCGCGCTCGTCATCGTGTCGGTTGCGGCTCTCACGAACGCCACCCTTGCACAGCCATTCACGTGGCATTACATGGGAAAAGCCGGTGCCACCTGCGGTTATTTTTGGAACGCGAGGACTGGAGTGACAGGCTATGGCACAAGCATCCTCTATACGCGCGACGGGCGAACGTGGCGCGATGGTAGCGGGCTCACGGGTAATCTGTTTGTCAGCTCGATCCGTTGCTTCGATGGCAGGACGCTATACGCAGCGGGCCTCAATCGCGGCGTGGGTAATGGAGAAGTGTGGAAGTCAACCGACTCTGGGGTCTCCTGGAGCTTTGTTTTTAGTCAACCATTGGGGATCAATCCCAATGGATGGGAAGGGGCCGATGTCTATTGGGACTACAAGGCCAACGCTCCGGCACTCCGGGGTACGACCGTTGTGAGTTTGGATTCGAATCACTTGTTCAACACTCAAGGAGATTGGGCAGCATACCGGTCCATGGACGGAGGCATTTCGTGGAAGAGCTGTGGAAGTTCTATCGCTGGATTTAGCGCTTATGCTGACCCTCTTAACAAGCTCTACTATTCAAGTCAGGAGATAGGTTACATTCTAAGCTCGACCGATTCCGGGATGACATGGAACAGCTTGCCAAAGATGCCGTCCGTAGCCTGGATGGATGGTGTTGAGGGTTGTGGCGAAAAAATCTTTGTTCGGACTGGTGTTGGACTATACAGGAGCATAAACCGCGGGACAACGTGGGATAGCCTCGGAGGTCCGAAGACTCGATTTCAAGAAGCCAGACGGTTTAATATCATTGGCTGCAGTTGCTCCACGGTAATTGCACCGGATGACACGGGTGCGCTTTGGATTGCCAACCCGGAAGACGCGACTCCGCCACCAAGCCTCCACTCCACATTCTCCACCAACGGATTCGAATGTGACACCTCCAACATTCTGGTCAAGATCGATTCCTCTTTCCTGCCCGGTCGATTGCGTCTTTATTTAACAGACGATTCTGATGGTACCTTTTCCATCATTGGGCCGGATACCATACTTGGAAATTCAACAGGTTCAAATATTTTCGTCAGCTTTACCAGTCACGATCTTCGCTCGCATCATGCAACGATCACGATCGTCCCCCTCGATTACGGCCAGTGCATGTCGGAGAGTCATACCATTTCTGGAAGAGCGAGTCTTGCCGCGCCGGTCATTCCTGGAGCGTATGTGAGGGTGGGATGTGACACAGCAAAGGGTGCAATAACGATTCTCAATTCCAATTGCGATAGTATTCGCCTCACCAGCGCGAACAACCCTTCGTCTGATTTTTCCCTCCTTCCCTTCGATTCCGTTGTAAAGGCTACTGGCAGTATTCCGTTCTCATTCTTGCCACTTCTCAAAACTGGCTTGCAAAAATATTCCGTACACCTTACCGGGCATTTCGAGCCTTCGGGCATTCCTTTCGATACAATTATTTCGGTCACCGCTCAATACGGGCATCTGTATTCGAATGTTGTAGTGCCCGCATTGACGTTCGATTTAGGAATACTGCCGAACTGCAACCCTCAGCGCCGATACGCTGTTCACATTTTGGAATGATGGTTGCGATACGTTACGAGTGCCCTTGTCTCAGACTCCCGGCAAAGAGTGGAGCATTACACCTGCTTCGGATACACTTACGCTCTACCCCGGTCAGCTTGATACGATTCGCGTTCACTTCTCCACACTGATTCCTGGCTTCTTCACTCAGAGCCTTACGTATTCCTACTCCGGCCCTCACTCCGGCACGCTCCCGATCCACTTGAGCGTGACCGTTCTAGCTGTACATCCTGTCGTCTCTCTCTCAGACACAGCGTTCGCTCTCGGCAACCGCTCCATCTGTGCGAGTGATACCATCGTGAGCGTTTGGGTTCGTAATACCGGATGTGATACGGTGCTTTGCAGTAGGTCACATATCACGAGAAGTAATGCCTTTATACTTCTGAACTCGGGTGACACCGCGCTCGCACCAGGCGATTCCGTTCAACGGACAATTGCCGTGCATCTGAAACAGAAAGGTCCGGAGCAGGGAGAGTTCATCACACACCTGAGCCGAACAGACGGCACCATGTCCCACGACACTCTAATACCACTCTCCGTCAATGTCGTCCGTGGCGCGGCGTTGCTTACGTGCAAAACATCCGCTCTCGATCTCGGCACCACCCCCATCTGCGAGGAGCGCGACACGTTCGTTGTGATTCAGAACACGGGCTGCGACACGGTGTGCGATTCATCGATCTCGATTGCACCGCGTGGCGCGGCCATCCTGGCCGCGTTTATGCTGGCGAAGCCGTGGAGCGCGCGGTGCCTCGCGCCGGGCGAGCGGGATACCGTGTGGCTTGTATCGAGCATGGACACGAACGGACATGCTGGACAGAATCTGGCGACGCTGAGTATTATCTCCAATGCGGACACCGCCTTGCCTCCGATCACACTCACGCGAGAAATTCAGTATCCGGCTGAGTGGCACCTCACCATCAGCGCGCCGGACAGCGCCTACGCGGGCAAGCCGGTCATCTACAAGCTTATCCAGCATGGCGCACTGCCGGCTGACGTCACCGCGATCGACTTCGTGCTGCATTATGATGACGACTTGCTGCAATTCCTGCGGGCGGACGAACCGTTCGTCACAACGCAAGCCGGAAGTGTTGTGCAGCATGTTGCGAGCTTGGGAATTCACATCGCGCCGGTGCCAACGGAC
>JAUZNX010000011.1 GCA_030706745.1 Bacteroidota bacterium | reverse complement strand
GTTTCCCCTAATTCGAAATGGGTTCAAAGCCATCTACGACAGTATCGGACCATTCTCGCTTAAGAAGAGAGATCCATCTGATACAGGCGACATTGGCTCACACGGGTTCTATTTGATTTTTCAAAACTACGTGCCGAATGACTCGGTCATTGCCCGGCTCAACGATATTTCTGGCCTCAGGTTTCATCTTGTGTATCATCCTGCCCTGATGTCCATTCCGAATGATAAGGGGCTGCTGGTGGGTTCAACAATCGACCAGATCCTGAAGACAAATCCCGGCGATTTTGTCCACCGAACTTTCATCGTCTCGGTTGGCAATGGAATCTCTATGCCATGCGCTGTCCGATGGCGTGGGAAATCACTCAGGGCGGTCATAAAACAGGCGACACGGAAGTCGTGATAGCTGATGCCGATGAGTGGAGTTCACTGGCTTTGGCATGCACCGATGTCTGGGAACGCACCAGTGCGACACCAGATGGCAATTTTCTTTATCTAACGTCTGGGCATACCGGAACGGGCGACCCCTCAAAATTCTGGAGATCGTAGCAAAATAGTTTCGGTGCCATTTACTGATTCGCACGGCGCTACGGTCATTGCTACGGCCATGGCCAAAGGGGATAACGATAACACGTCCACGACTTTCGCTCCTATGGCTGGGGTTGCGTATAATGCGGCTGGTATCGGCACTGGAGACGGTGCAAGTGGTGCTCTATTACTGGATATAGACGGCAAAATGGATAACGTCTGGACTCGGCCGGTCGTGCTAAACGAATCATACCGCTGGTATAAAGACAATGATAACAAGACTGCAATGAACGATGGGATTGTGGTCGTTGCTAGCGCCGTTAACGCTCGTGTCCAGCGCGCCTTGCTGGCGATGATCGACACGGTTTACGATACCACTGGTGGGGCGCACAATCCGTCGAATCCCTTCGCACATCCTGCCGAAACCATCGCCCAGATTGGCCCCTCCACGGTTCGGGTGCATCCGAATCCGGCAACGGGCAATCAGGTACTGATCTGCGTCGATTCGCTACCGGCGGGCGTGCCGTTCCTTGCGGAGGTCGTGGATGCCACGGGCGCTCACGTCGCAACGCTGTACGAAGCAACCCCCGACGCCGATCTCGGACTCTGCTACCGTTTGGATTGCACTTCGCTTCCGAATGGGACGTATTACGTGAGGGTATCTAACAAGACCCAGGGTGGCACGATGAAGTTCAGCGTGGTCCGGTAGATTGATCGGGTCACGAGCTAAGATTTTACGATTGAGTTAGTGTTGCCCCCTCCTTCGGGAAGGTTTTGTCCCGAGTTGAGTGTCTGGTAGAATGCTATTAATTTCTGCTATTCTTAGGAAATCAGGATGATTGTTCCAATTTTGTAGTTATATTTGTATGAAAGTGGGGAAAAGTGGGTAACCACTTCACCTCTTTAATCATACGATGTCATCCTTTAAAGGTAGCGACACATATACCGTCGATGCGAAGG
Source organism: Bacteroidota bacterium (assembly GCA_030706745.1). Classification (NCBI taxonomy): domain Bacteria; kingdom Pseudomonadati; phylum Bacteroidota; species Bacteroidota bacterium. The sequence continues at coordinate 106,841 of JAUZNX010000011.1, read as the reverse complement.
GTCGCGTGAGCATTCCGTCGAAGATGCGTAAGAACATCGAGCCGGAAGCCCGCCAGACTTTCGTGATCACCCGTGGCCTGGAAAAATGCCTGCATGCATATCCGCTCGATGAGTGGAAGCGGCTCGAAGCAGCGATTCGCTCGTCGACGCAATCGAGCGAGAAGGATCGTTTTTTTGTCCGCATGCTCATGCAATGGAGCGAAGAAGTGCAGCTCGATTCGCAATTCCGGCTACTGATTCCGCGCTCGCTGATGGATTTTGCTCAGATCAAGAAGGAGGTATTTTTCATCGGCGTGCTCGATCACATCGAATTGTGGGATCCGGGGAATTTCAAGCAATATCTCGCATCCAAAAAGGAGACGTACGAAAAGGTAGCCGAGCATCTGATCGGCGGACAGCGATAAATCGTGGGCGTTCATTGAAAACCGATCCTTTGAGCGGTCGAACAACGGTATCTGGCGCATATCATCTGCCAGTCATGCTCGAAGAAGCGCTTCGCGAACTCGCGCTCCGCGAGTCGGGCGTTTATGTCGACGCGACGCTGGGTGGTGGAGGGTATTCGGAAGGGATCCTCGATCGCGCTCCGCACGCTGTTGTCTTTGGGTTCGACACCGACCCGGCGGCGCAGAACTTTGCGGCAGAGCGGCTCGCGAGATTTGGCGAGAGGTTTATCCTCGTGCCGGAGAACTTCGCCGAGCTAAGCAAGTCGCTCGGAGAGCGAGGCATATCCTTCGTGGACGGCATCGTATTCGATCTTGGTGTGAGCAGCCATCAGCTCGATACCGATGCGATTGGACTTAGCTACAGGATCAGCGCGCCGCTCGACATGCGGCTCGATCCGCGGTTGCAGCACTCAGCAGCAGACGTGATCGGAAACTACGATGTTGCTCAGCTTGCCCAAATATTTAGAATGTATGGCGAAGAGCGATTTGCCGGACGCATTGCGAGGAACATCGTGACTTCGAGAGCTCTGGCGCCGATTCGAACGACGACCGATTTAGCGACTATTGTGACGCGAGGAATTCGCGAGGACAAGAAGAATGAAACGCTCTCGCGGATTTTCCAGGCGCTGCGTATTGAAGTGAACGACGAGCTTGGGAATTTGGAGCGTGCGCTCGAGCAGGTCCCGGACGTGCTTGGCGCGGGTGGACGAATCGTGGTCGTGAGCTATCATTCGCTCGAGGATCGGATCGTCAAAGAATTTTTTCGGAGGGAGAGCGCCCCCCAGTTCGAGCCGGGCTCGCTCGGAGGATTGAAAGAGGCGATCGACAAATCGCGCGCGCGATTGCGCGTGCTGACTCGAAGGCCTTTGGCGCCATCGCCGGATGAAATTGCGCGGAACCTGCGTGCACGGAGCGCACGGCTACGCGCAGCCGAGCGTCTTTAGTGTGGGCGAGAATCAGTGATAGATAGGAGGAAGTAGAGTATGGCAACCATTGCAATTTCGGCTGGGACAATACGATCGAGAACCGGAGTATCCCCGGCAGGTAGTGGACTGATCGGTGTGACTGGCAGCGATCATACCCCGCACTCGCAACCTCGCATCGCTCCGGAAATTGCTGGACCGATGGAGCGTCCAAAGCCAATTCGCCAGGAGCCGAGTGAATTTGAGCGTGTCGTCAAGAAGATGCCCACGCTCTATGTCATCGTCTTTTTTGGTGTGATGGTTGGCTGCGCCGTGCTGATCATCTGGAATACGCTACAGGTCAATCGTCTGACTGCGGAGCGAACGAAGCTCGACCAGCAGATTGCACAGACCGAGCAGAGAATCCTGCGCATGCGAGCATCCGAAATGCAGCTTTCGGCTCCGAGCCGAATCGAGGATATTTCAAAAGCAAAACTGGGAATGATCGAGGCAACTGGGGATGACATCGTCATCGTAAAGTAGTCTTAGAGATAATGGTATGAAATGGCGGGAACAGGATGAGCTACCGTTCGGCGAGCCTACGCTGCAGGCCCCGCCGCGCGCGGCGCCGCCCGCAATGTTCGATTTCCGATCGGCGCAACCGCGCACCACCCCGGCCGGACCATCATTCAATGGAATTCGAACGAGCGCTGAACTGACGCCAGAGCAGGATCTGGCCAAATTGGATGAGCCGGAAACGCCGCTGATCAAGCGACTGCTTGCGACTCCCAAGCCCGCCAATGCGTTGACAAGCAATGGCCGTCTGTACGTCGTCCTTGCGTGCTTCATGCTCGCACTGTTCTTGGTTATTGGTAAGCTCTTCAAGCTTCAAGTTCTCGATCATGATGCATTTTCTCGTGAGGCGGCCGAGCAATATAAGACCGTGGCGGCAATTCCGGCGCGGCGCGGGGTGATTCGTGATCGGCACGGGATGATCCTTGCGACCAATGCTTTCGTTGTCAAGTACGCTGTCGATCCCAAGTCCATCCAACACAAGGAACAACTTGCGGCGCTGTTTGCAGAGGTATTTGGACGGCCTGCAAAGGCTTATCTTGCGGCGTTCAATGATACTTCGCGACGGTACATCGTCGTGGAAAAAGAAGTCCCGTTGGAAGTTGCTGCGAGGCTGGATTCCGTCAAGGATCGTGGGCTGATTCGCATGCTTGACTCCCGCCGAAACTATGCGTTCGGCGATCGAGCTTCGCATGTCATTGGTTTCGCGAGCAAAGATGGGCGTGGCCTTGCCGGCATCGAACTTCTGGCAAATCGAGATCTGGCTGGACATGTAGGCACGCAAATCATGCAGAAGGACGGACACGGCGCGCTACGACCCGATGTGGACTATGACCAAACGCCGGCAAAGGATGGCGAAGATCTGACGCTGACCATCGACGAAGGAATACAATCGGCGACAGAATCGGCGCTCAAGGCCGGCGTTGAGAAGGCAGGGGCGGAAGCAGGCATCGCAATCGTAATGCGCCCATCCACCGGCGAGATCCTCGCATTGGCGAACGTACCGGATTTCGATCCGAATCATTTCGGCAATGCCACGAATGATATGCTGCGCAATCGCGCGATCACGGATGCGTACGAGCCGGGTTCGACGATCAAAGTACTGGTGGCATCCGCAGCGTTGGAAGATGGAGCATGGAAACCGGACGACAAGATCGACGCCGAACATGGTCACTGGGCGCCCGAAAAGGGTGTCCGGATTACGGATACGCACGAGTATGGAATTCTCACGTTTCGACAGGCACTCGAAAAATCGAGCAACATTTCGTTCGCCAAGATTTCCGACAAGCTCGACCGGCGCAGGTTCTACAAGTATCTTCGTGATTTTGGGATTGGCAACTACACCGGCATCGATCTGCCCGGGGAAGTAAAGGGCGTTCTTCACACGCCCGCTTCGTGGCAAGCGAATTCAAAACGGTATATGGCCTTTGGATATGAGCTGACCGCAACGCCGATTCAGATGGCGGTTGCATACGCGACCGTTGCGAATTATGGACTTATGATGAAGCCATATATCATCGCAAAGCGAGACGGACCAAGTGGATCGATCGCAACACAACCGCAGGAAATTCGTCGCGTCGTCAGTGAAGCAACGTGCCGCACGCTGATCGGCCTCATGGAAGGCGTCGTCGACTCGGGTACGGCAACACTCGCACAGATTAAGGGTGTCCGCATTGCAGGCAAGACGGGTACAGCCCAGCAACTTGTCGATGGACATTGGTCGAAGCAACATTATACCTCCAGCTTTACAGGTTTTTTCCCGGCTCAAAAGCCTGAGTACCTCATCAGTGTGATTCTGCGATCGCCACATAATGGCTACTATGGCGGCACCGTCAGTGGTCCAATCTTTCGCGAGATTGCCATGCAGATCATGGACATGAATGGTACGCTCCCAGCCGAAGCGCGAACGCAGACTCGGCAGGAGAAGCCGGTTGTCGAGGAGGGCGTAGTGGATATCGATGGAACATTACTGGCGACGCGTTCCGAATCGCGGCAGATGCCGAATGTGCTCGGGCTGTCGGTCGATCAAGGGCGCTCGCTCCTTGCGAGCCAGGGATTTGTCGTGCTTGGAACGTCCTCGAGGGACGCGCAAGACGGCATTATCGATAACGTCGAAAAGTGTGGTGGGGATACAGTTCGTTTTCAGATCGTACGTCCAAATCCAAGGCAAGAAGATCGAGCCATCGTGGTCCCCACACTGGTGGGGCTACCGATGACACGGGCGATCAAATATGCCTCTGCAAAAGGACTGCGCGTGCATGCGAATGGGCTTGGGACCGTCCTGAGACAGGAACCAGGTCCGGGTGCACTGTTGACGCTGGAAGCGAGTGGTAGCCCAACCGTTACGCTCTTTGGTGACGAACAATAAGCATGGATGAATGTTGAGTGCTGAATCATTCAGAACTCATCATCCATCATTGCTGCTGTGATCACACCAGAGGACCATGTCCGAGAACCGCGTCACGACGCATCTCGCGGCACGAAAGCAGCGTTCTTTGAAAAATGAAATTTCGTGAGCTAACGCGGTTGGAGGAGATCGGCCTTCTTGAATACTATGCACCCAATGGGAACGTGCAAGGGGAGGCCGATCTCTCCAGCCCGCGTTATGATTCTCGTGATGTACGGTCCGGCGATGTCTTTTTCGCAATTCGCGGTTTTGAGACGGATGGTCACCGTTATATCCCGCAGGCGCTGGCCCGCGGAGCGCGAACGATCGTGCTCGATGATGCACACGCCTTCTCGAACGAAGATGCCGAGCATGCGGGTGCAACACGAATTCTTGTCGAGAATAGCCGACTCGCGCTTGCCGTGATCTCCGAGGAGGCCTTTGGCTCGCCCAGCGAGAAATTGCGACTCATTGGAGTCACTGGCACGAATGGCAAAACGACGACCACCAGCCTCATTAAGCAATTGCTGGAACAGCGTGGCGAACTTGTCGGACTTATGGGTACCGTCGGGATCCAAATCGCTGGTGTGGAGATCGAAGCGACGCATACGACACCGGAGTCGCGAGACATTTCCGAGCTGCTCGGCCGCATGGTCGCAAGCGGTGTCACAACGTGCGTGATCGAAGTCAGCTCGCATGCCGTTGTACTCGATCGTGTTGCTGCACTGGATTTTGATATCGCAGTCTTTACGAATCTTACGCAGGATCATCTCGACTTTCATCATACGATGGAAGAGTATTTTCTGGCTAAGCAAAAATTCTTCAATGGACTGAAAGATACTGCAATCGCAGTCACAAATGCCGATGATCCATATGGATACCGGATGGTCGAGCGGACCCGAGCAAATGCGCATACGTTTTCTATCGCGAGCGATCACCACTCCGCAGCCGGAGATCTCTTTGCGACGGATCTCGATCTTTCGATTGCCGGAAGCAACTTTCGCGTACAGAAAAGATATTCGGATGAATCGGCGCTGATACATTCCGGACTCGTGGGCGCGTTTAATGTGGAGAACCTGATGTCCGCAATCGGCGCGCTGTATTTCGGCGTCGAAGATTGTTCGCTCGCAACCATAGCGACGCTCACTCCCAGTCTTGGACCGGTGCGCGGCAGATTTGAAACGATATCGCTGGCTGGTGGCGCCACAGCGATCATCGATTATGCGCACACGCCAGACGCATTGGAGCACGTGCTCGATACCATTCGGCAACTCGAGCCGCAGGCACGTATAATCACGGTCTTTGGGTGCGGAGGAGATCGTGATCGGTCGAAACGCCCGCTCATGGGCCAGATTGCAGCGGAGCGATCGGATATCGTGATTATCACTTCCGATAACCCGCGATCGGAGTCACCTCAGGAAATCATTGATGAGATCTTTATCGGTATTCCATCCATTTCCAGAAAGAAAGTCGAAATGGAAATGGATCGGAGTCTGGCAATTAATAAAGCAGTGATCCGTGCGAAATCCGGGGATGTGATTCTTATTGCGGGAAAGGGACATGAACAGTATCAAATCATTGGTCAGGAACGACATCATTTCGACGACCGCGAAGAAGTGCTTCGAATGCGATGAAATACGCGGATTTCGCGAGCTGCGACGGGAGCCGGATCGACTATAGGTGCTGTTATGTCAACGTCCCGAGCGGCCCCGGGCAGTTGGAAGGTCCGCAGCAATCGATTCGCTTTGGCATACTCACCGCACCGGCACCTCGAAATTGAATCTTACCGTTCTTGACTTGCTCTCGGTCCCGTTCGTTCGAGAGATCGGACTCTCCGAACTCGATCCGAATCTGACCTTCCACGATGTCTCGACCGATTCGAGAACTGTGCGGCAGAACGATCTTTTTGTTGCGCTGAGAGGCCCAAATTTCGATGGACATAAGTTCTTGCCGGACGTCCAGCGCGAGCATGCGATCGCGGCAATCGTCTCTGAAGAGTGGTCTCGTGGGCATAAAAGTAAGCCGGGGCTTCCAATGCTTATCGTCAAGGATACGCTCGATGCATTAGGCGCGCTCGCAAATCGGTATCGCAAGAAATTCAATATTCCCGTGTTGGCCATTGCCGGTTCGAACGGCAAAACCACGACAAAGGAATTAGTGGCGCATGTGCTCTCCGATGCGTTCGATGTTCTAAAGACCGAGGCGAATTTCAACAACCAGATTGGCGTGCCACGAATGTTGTTTCAACTTCGCGATGGACACGGTCTGGCGGTGCTCGAAATCGGCACCAATCATCCTGGCGAGATTGCGTGGCTTTGCAGTGTCGCAGAGCCGACACATGTGCTCGTGACGAATATCGGCCGAGAGCATCTCGAATTTTTCAAAGATCTGAAAGGTGTCGCAACTGAGGAGGGGGCGGCATTCGAGCAGGTCAACGCCCGACGCGGCATCGCGTTTGTCAACATGGATGACCGCTACCTTCGGCCCGCCGCAAAAATGTTCGATGATCGGTGTTGGACTTTCGGTACCCACGATGAAGGACGCCCGAAACATGTGTTTGCCGAGAAGATCGCGACGACCAAAGACGGGCGAATGGAGCTCCGCATTGGATCTGGAGGCAAGTCGTTCAAGGTTCGCACGCATCTGATTGCGGATTACGCACCTAACATGGTCGCGGCGGCGATTGCAGTTGCGATGCATTTCGGACTTCGGCGGACCGAGATCAAGACGCAGATCGAACAATTTCGACCACACACAAAACGGCTCGAAGTAGTACATACCCCGGACGGTGTGACGATCCTCAACGATGCATACAATGCGAATCCGGACTCAATGGAAGCCGCACTCCGGACTCTGGAATCCTTTCCGGCAGACGGTCGAAAAATTGCTGTGCTCGGTGATATGTTCGAGCTCGGTGCGACATCGGAACGCGAACATCGTGCGCTTGGCCGATGGGTTGCGAACTGCAAACTCGATGATGTCTTCTTCACTGGGACCGACATGGAACTTGCATGGAAGGCGTATCATACCGCAGGCCGGCAACGAGATGGCGCAGCAGTAGATTCATACTTCAAAACTAAGAAGCAACTCGCTATGGCGCTCCGTGCGATTCTGAAACCTGGGGATGCAGTACTCATTAAAGGGTCGCGCGGCATGAAGATGGAAGAGTTGATCGAGATGCTGCAACGAGCTTAACGATCCATCACAACGATGTTCTATTATCTTTTCAATTGGATCAATCGAACGTTTAGCCCGCCCGGAGGAGACCTTTTCCGATACCTGACGTTCCGGAGTGCGCTGGCGGCAATCACGGCGCTGCTCATTAGTCTCTGGAGCGGTCCGAAGATCATTGCGCGATTGAAGGCATTGCAGATTGGCGAGCAAGGTAAAGTCGAGGCGCCAAAACAGCATCTCGCAAAAGCCGGAACGCCAACGATGGGTGGACTCATCGTTCTAATCTCAATCGTCATTCCGACCCTACTTTGGGCTGAGCTAAGTAACGTATTCATCATTCTGATTCTAGTTTCTACATTACTACTGGGCGGCGTCGGCTTCCTCGATGATTACCTGAAAGTCGTCAAGAAGAAGAAAAAGGGACTCGTTGGTCGATATAAGATCATGGGGCAGGTCGCGGTAGGGCTCATCGTTTCACTGACGATCATGTTCTCGACCAATCTGTTCAAATATGCCGGTGTCGATATTACTACCGCAACGACGGTTCCATTTTTCAAGAACCTCGTTTTCGAGTTCGGGCCGGTACTCTATGTGCTGTTCGTTATTTTCGTCATTACGGCAACCTCGAATGCCGTGAACCTGACGGATGGCTTGGATGGACTCGCTGCGGGAACGGTGGCAATCGCATTCATCCCGATCGCGGCAATCGTATATTTTTCCGGCAATCTGCAACTCAGCGATTACCTGAACATCCCATATCTTCGCGGCGCCGGTGAACTCAGCGTGTTTTCCGCATCGCTCGTCGGAGGGGTGCTTGGCTTCCTATGGTACAATGCGCATCCGGCTGAAGTATTCATGGGCGATACCGGCTCGCTCGCATTGGGCGGAGCGATGGGAACCATGATGGTGCTGTGCAAAAAGGAATTTGTACTTCCCATTGTCGGAGGTATCTTCTTTCTGGAATCGATCTCGGTCATCATGCAGACCGGATATTTCAAGGCGTCCCGCAAGATCTATGGCGAAGGACGGCGAATATTCCGAATGGCACCGCTGCATCATCATTTCGAACTCTGCGGCTGGGCCGAGTCGAAGATCGTGACCCGCGCGTATATCGCGGCGATCATTCTCGCTATCCTCGCGCTGACCACCTTTAAGGTACGGTAAGTAGTGGATAGTTGATAGAGGATAGTTGATAGTTAATTGGATCACCAATCCTCTTCACTATCAACTATCCTCTATCAACTATACCACTCTCCACTATCAACTATTTACCCCCATGCTTGTTCGTGGCAAACGTTTTTCGATCTTAGGAGCCGGGAAGTCCGGCCTCGCGGTCGCGCGCTTGCTCAAGACGCGCAGGGCCAAAGTGTTTCTATCCGAGAGCGGCAACCGGTCGAAGTTTGACGCTGCAGCCTATGAATTGGACGAGATCGGTGTCGAATATGAATTCGATGAGAATACACATCGGGTGCTCGAAGCGGATTATGTGGTGCTTAGTCCTGGCGTTCCTCGGGAAGCGCCGATTGTAAAGCTCGCACACGAAAAAGGCATCAAGATTTTGAGTGAGATCGAGATCGCGTTCGATCAATGCGAAGCGCCTGTGTTGGCCATTACCGGCACAAACGGGAAGACGACGACAACCACGCTCGTCGGTGAGATTTTCAAGCGTGCCGGTTGGAATACGCTGGTAGCCGGCAACATCGGCATCGCATTCTCTGAAGTTGTCGATCAGGCGAAAGGAGAGAAAGCCGTAGTTGTACTCGAAGTCTCGAGCTTCCAACTGGATACCATAGATACATTCCGCCCTAAAGTATCAGCCATTCTGAACATCACGCCGGATCATCTGGACCGCTACAAGAATTACGAAGCGTATATCCAGTCCAAGTTTCGAATCATCGAGAATCAGAAGGGACACGATGTCTTCGTCTATAATCACGATGACGAGACGGTGCGCAATGTTGCTGAGACAGTAAGCGTCCGCACGCTGGGATTTTCGCTGAAGGAGGAGCTAAAGCAAGGCGCCTACTTGCAAGGGGATGACATCATGCTTCGCATCGGTCGCGAAAGGGAAGTACTGATGAGCCGCGCGGAGATCGGCATTCCCGGTCCGCACAACCTGATGAATGCAATGGCAGCCGCGCTTATGGCCCGAACGATGGGAGTCGAGTTCGATGCCATCCGCGAGACACTACGAACATTTCAGGGCGTCGAACACCGCATCGAGTTCGTGCGCGAACTGAACGGCGTGAAGTATTACAACGACTCGAAGGCCACGAACGTCGATTCAGTCTATTACGCACTCGGCAGTTTCAAGGAGCCGATTATCCTCATTGCTGGCGGTAAGGATAAGGGCAACGATTACTCAAAGATCAAAGACTTGGTCGAGCAGCACGTGAAGGCGATCGTAACCGTCGGCAAAGGTGCTGAGAAAATAGAGAAGTTCTTCAAAGGGATGAAGCCGATTCACTCCGCCGGAATGTCAATGGAAGAGGCCGTGCGATTAGCGAAAGAAGCTGCAGCGCCCGGCGACATCGTGCTCCTATCCCCCGCCTGCGCGAGCTTCGATATGTTCGAAAACTACGAGCACCGAGGGAGAGTGTTTAAGGAGTTGGTTAATCAATTGTAGGGCAGTATGAGAATTGCGATTCAGATTCTTGTTGCTATGGTAATCGTGCACTTATCGCTTCCAGCATCCTCTCAATCGATGGTTGGGACCGAGCACGATCCGATCTACAGACAAACTTTTGAAAAGGTTGACAAAGACCTTAATAGGGTATACCATGAAGTATTGACCGCGATTAAGGACGGCGATTCCAGCGTCAATCGCTCTCCAGATTCGATCGGCGCAGCGCGGTTTCGTGATGCTGAAGTTGCCTGGGTTCGCTATAAAGATGCGCAAATCCTTGCACTTTGGCCGCTGATGAACAATGATAACGCGAAGCAGATTTATGGCTCTATGCTTCCAATGTGTGCTCTCATCACTAAGACGGCGCTCGAGCGTATTCGAATTGCTGAATTAAAGCTTTGGCTACAAGAAGTTACTGGTGAAATCTCAGGCGACCCATGCAATTCAGAAATATTTGAGGGAATTTCGAAAAAGCTGATACTTTCGAAAAACAGAGAACCATGAAACCCAAACGCACCGCCGACCTTAGCCTTTTCCTGGCCGTGACTGGCCTGTTGCTCGCGTCGTTGGCGTTCGTTTATACGGCGAGCGCGCACTTCAGCTCGGTCAAAATGGGCACGAGCGAGTCGATGCTGTTCAATCACGCGAAGAAAGTCTTCTTGTCCTTCGCGGCAATGCTCTTCTTCACGAAGATCGACTATCACAAGTTCGAAAAGCAGACGAAATGGATCATGCTCTCTTCGCTTCTGCTCCTGGTTGCTGTGCTTTTTATTGGTACGCGGGAGCTTGGCGCCCGCCGCTGGCTGGCGCTCGGGCCGCTCAGTTTCCAACCAGCGGAGTTTGCTAAGTTCGCGCTTGTGTTGCATGTCGCGGCACTTTGCGCGGCGAAGCAGGAGATCATCGGAGACTTTAAGAAAGCATTTCTTCCGATCATGGCATGGGCTATTGCCGCGGCAGCACTGATCGCGAAGCAACCGAATATGTCGACGGCGAGCGTGCTGGTGCTCATAACGTTCGGCATCATGTATGTGGCGCAAGTACCCATGAAGTACATGCTGAGTTCGGGCGCACTGGCTCTGTTCGGTGGCGGTATCTTCGCACTGACGGCAAGTTATCGCGTGCAACGAATGCTCGCATTCGTTGGGCATCACAATACGAGCACGGACAAAGTTACTTACCAGCTCGATCAGGCACTGCTTGCCTTTGGCAATGGCGGACTCTTCGGAGTGGGCATCGGTCAATCGCGGCAGAGTATGTTCTTCCTGCCCGAGTCGTATGGCGATTTCATCTATTCGGTGATTGGCGAGGAATATGGATTTATCGGGGCGGCATTGCTGATGATTCTCTTCGGCTTCATCATCGTTCGCGGCTTCCAGATAGCGAAGCACGCTCCGGACGCTTTTGGACGCTTCGTTGCGTTTGGTATTACAATGACGGTTGCGATTTACGTGATCGTCAACGCCTTCGTGAATGTCGGACTAATGCCGGTAACCGGACTGCCGATGCCATTCGTGAGTTATGGCGGGACCAGTATGATCTTTAGCGCAGCGGCGGTAGGGATTTTGTTGAATATTTCGAAGCACGTGGAAGTGCTTCCGCGAGCGCCGAGGCCCTCGATCTTCGAGCGGCTCGAAGGGTTGTTCCGGCCTCCGACGCGGGAGGGAGGAATGCCAGCCTGATGCGCATGCCGGAAAGAACCATTCTCATCGCTGCTGGCGGCACTGGCGGACATTTGTATCCGGCGCTCGCAGTGGCGGAAGAAATTCGCCGCGAGCGAACTGATGTGCGTGTGATATTTGTCGGTACTCACGATCGGATCGAATCGCGTGAGGTGCCGCGCGCTGGATTTCCATTCAATCCAATCGCGATCGAAGCGCCCCGCAAGTCCGCAACCGGCATGATCAAGTTTCCATTCGACTTGGCTCGCGCCACACTTGATTGTATGCGGTTGATGGCGCGAGAGCGGCCCGCTGTCATGCTCGGTGGGGGAGCATATCTTAGTGTGCCGGCCGGTGTCGCAGCCTGGACGATGCGCGTGCCCATCGCCCTGCTCGAAATCAACTCGATCGCCGGTTCAGCGAATAAATTTCTTGCGCCGTTTGCGGACCAGTTGTTTGCAGCCTACCATGAATCGCTCGCACAGTTTCCGAATCGGCTTGCACAGGCGGCAAGTGTCTGTGGCACTCCGGTTCGACTCGATCTTGGCGCGCTCGATCTTTCGAAAGAAGACGCACGCACAAGTTTTGGCCTCGATCCCACGCGAACAACTATTCTGGTGTTTGGCGGATCGCTTGGTGCTCGTCCGATCAATCAGGCCATGGAACTCGCGGCTTCGGAGCTTGCAACGAGCGGCTATAATGTGCTATGGCAGACCGGCAAGAGTTCGGAGGCGGAAATTTTACGCGAGAAGTTTCAGAATCAGCCGAACGTTCGTGCCACTGAGTACATTTATGAGATGGAGCGTGCGTATCGCGCCGCGGACCTTGTCGTCTGTCGTGCCGGCGCCTCCTCACTCGCCGAGCTTGCGCGTTTGGCGAAGCCGGCCGTGCTTGTACCATGGTCGGGCGCAATGGCGAACCATCAGGAGATGAATGCGCTTGCATTTGAACGCGATGGAGCGGCCGTTGTACTTCGGGATAATGAAGTGAAGGACCGATTGTTGGAGACGGTACGTGCATTGCTCTGCGATCCGGAGCAGTTGCGATCGATGGCCGCCGCCATGCGCCACCGAGACACACCAAACGCCGCGAACATCGTGGCGCAGTGGTTGTTGGAGAAAGTCGTATGACAGAAGGAATACCACACGTCTATCGGGCTCGGCTCGATTTCCTGTATCAATCTATCGCGGTATACGCGGTGGCACTGGTGTTGTACCTCATTGCACGCTCCTCGGTCGCTTCGGAGGCATTCCCCTCGCTATGGCAAGATCCATTTTTGTTGTTGCTCTCGGCGATCACGTTGATATCGGTGCTGGCTCTACTGTATAATGTATTCATGGGTCGTCAGATCGAAATCGCACCCGATGCCATCCGATTCAAGAGTCGCGCGCTTGAACGCGTGGTCGCGCGAACGGACGTCGCGTTTGTTCAATTCGGTCCACGATTTCGTCAGCCGCGCGGTAGAATCCGTGTGGTGCGACTGAAGATGAAAGGGAGCCGCCGGGCCGTGCGTATTCGTCTTTCGAATTTCGATCGACGCAAGCAGTTGCTTGCCGATCTGCGTGGCTGGGCCGGAACGCTCGCGCGAGGAGCCCGTCCGGATCCGCGTAAAGACCATCCACTCCGAAAGGAGCCTTCCTAACGCCGAGGCACCATGCGCCACGTTCATTTCATCGGGATCGGCGGAGCCGGCACAAGTGGGCTTGCGGAGATTTTGCTGCTCCGGGGCGTCGAAGTTTCTGGCAGCGACCTGGTGGAAAACCCAAAGACAACAGAACTTGCTTCGCTCGGTGCACGGATCTTTGAAGGTCACGCTGCCGGGCATATTGGAAATGCGGATGTGGTCGTCTATTCCTCTGCGGTCCATGCAGATAATCCGGAATATGCAGAGGCGTTGCGCCGAAATATCCGGACCGTTCGGCGTGCGGACTTCATGGCCGAGTTATTAGCGGATCGTAGCGTCATCGCCGTTGCTGGAACGCATGGGAAAACGACCGTGACAAGCATGATCGCCTCGATTCTTATCGAGGCGAAGCTCGATCCACTTGTTCTCGTTGGCGCGAGTGTAGCAGAATTGGGTGGCAAGAACTCGCGCGCCGGAACCGGGCGCATCGCCGTTGTGGAAGCCGACGAATACGATCGGAGCTTTCTGGCTTTGCGACCATTTGTGGCCGTAATGACCTCGCTCGAAGAGGAGCACCTGGATATTTATAAGGATTTGGACGATTTAAAGGACGCCTTTGTCCAGTTTGCGAATCAAGGACCGACATCACCGCAAACCGGATTTGCTGTCGTCTGCATCGACGAACCGGCGTTGCGAGCGATCACGCCACGGTTGGGAAAGCGCATCGTGAGTTACGGGTTACGCTCTCCTGAAGCGAAATATCGAGCGTCGAATCTCTCCTTTGCCGCGCATCGCACGCGCGCAATTATCATGCGAGGCAGTGAGTCGATCGGTGAGCTGGAATTGCACGTGCCCGGCGAACACAATGTGTATAACGCGCTGGCCGCCATTGCGGCGGGTGAAATCCTTTCCATTCCATTCGAGACCTCCTTGCGGGCTCTGAAGCGATTTTCTGGTGCGGAGCGGCGGTTCGAGCGGATCGGTGAGGCGGCCGGGATTATCCTCATCGATGATTACGCGCACCACCCGACGGAGGTACGGGAGACATTGCTGACCGCGCAAAAATGCTATCCTGGGCGGCGAATCGTGGCATGCTTTCAGCCGCATACGTATTCTCGGACCCGCGATTTTGCAGCGGGGTTTGGACAGGTCTTTGCTGAATTGGCCGGTGTGTTGGTACTGCTCGACGTCTATCCGGCGCGCGAACAGCCGATCGAAGGTGTTTCCAGCGATCTGATTTCTGAATCGGCAGCGAGTCTGGGTTTGGCGGCGGTACACCGGGTCGCAAGCCCGGAAATGCTGCCGGATGCACTGGCTGGTATTCTGCTCGAGGGAGATGTTGTCCTGACTATTGGGGCCGGGACGATAACGAACGCCGCGCGACCAATTTTCGAAATCATGAAGGATATGGAGCATTCCGGTGTTGGCATACCGGCCTCTGAATTTGATATTCCATCATGACCCAAGAAACTCCCCAGATCGAACCTACCGAAAACGAGCTTGTGTCCGAAATACTATCCTCGGCGGAAGCATCGACTATGTCCGAAATGGATGCCAGCTCAGCGGCTGATTCGGAAATTCCTGTCTCTGACGTAGTCGAGATTGCGCCAATCGAACGCGAGTCTAGATCTCGAGAACGTCGCGAGCGTAAGCCTGCACCACGGCGAGGGAGAAAATCAGGCTCCGCGATCTTTGAGCGATTTGTCGTGATTCGGTGGTCCGGCCGACGCGAGCCGGTGGACGATATGTACTGGGCCGAGGCGACGAAAGATGGCGATTGGATCGTCGTGACCGAATTGGCACAAGTCCGATCGCGCAAGGAGATCCTCACCCGGCTACTGGAATTGCCACCGGCACTCATCGCGATCGATGTTCCTTTGAGTTATCCGGCAGACTTTTTTGAAGTTCTCAAGACCGAAGGAATATCCGATTGGCGAGCGCTTATAAAGCACGTCCGAGAGGATTTGAAGAAGAATGCGGACGATGGGATCCGTCGTTGGATTGAACGCATTGGCGCCTATCGAGAGTCACAACTTGAAGACGAGGGACCATGGCGCGATCGTCAAAGTAATTTCCGCGATCGCCGGCCGCAGTTTCTACGAGAAGCGCCGCCTCCATACGAGCGCCGCTCGCTCGCCGAGCGATTCAGAAGAACGGATCATGCGCTGCGTCGCGTCGCGGATCGTCACTTGATCAGTCCCGTACAGATCGGATATAATCGCCTGACGAAGCGGTATGAGTTTACGGATCCTCAGTCGCAAGGACGTGCGGCATTGCTCGGCATGTCGATGCTCGATCAAGTTCTCGATACGCGTGATGATGTGGCCGTCTGGCCCATGATGACGCCAAAACCAGTAACGATTGTCGAGTTGCTCCCGTGGATCTTCACGGAGGGTGAACGCCTTCAACCCGAAAAACTTCGGGCCAGGATGGCGACGCTCGAAGATCGTGGATGGGACATCCCAAGTCAGGCCGTCGATCAGGCCGCTCGGAACACGGATGCGCAAATTGCATTACGGTGTTTGCTTGGTGTCATCATGACCGAGGGCCGTGAAGAGCGCCAACGCCGGCCGATCCGGGATTATCAACCCGGCTTTTACGACGATCCTCAGATCAAACTCGAAGGATGGTTCTATAGCGTCGGTTATCGCTCTCAGAACGAGCGAACGCAGGATGCACCGAATAAAGAGAATGGGTCAGAACCTCGCAATGCCTCAGAGGGGAGTCCACGCGAAAGCCGCACTGCTTCACAATCGGCGCCACAAGTCGAGCCGGCCCATTCCGCAGAGCCAAAGCTCGAACCGGAGGTTGCTGTGCAGGCTGCGATCGCGGAAGAACAGCCAGTTTAGGTTCGGTCCGTTGGCAGATTTCGATCGCTGATTCTTGATGGATTGCCTCATGCCGAGGCAATCCCAATCCACACGAAATTTCATTTTTCAGAGAACGCCGCTTTCGTGGCGCGGACGCAAATGGCGCGCGCTTACGAAAAGTTTTGGTATGCGATTTACGATCAATCCGCCGAAAGACGGCCGAAAAGAATTCACGAATCTCCCCGAGCGGGAGCCGGATGATCTCGTCCAGCAGCGGCTGAACGAGCGCCGTCTTCGCGAGCAACTCCTGAGCGAGCCGCATTTGGGAAATCAGCGAATTGGTGAGAATCCCGATCGTGAAAACAAGATCGAATCGCGCGATGGCATTATCCAAGACTATCTTGATCGCGTGGAATCTACCGATGCGCCGGCCACCGACGGCTTCGAGCACTTCCTCGATACCGAGAATGCCGAGGAGATTGCGGAACACGAAAATGCCGAACCATCATGGAGGCATTCACGATGGGCCCCAGTGCTCTTTGTTCTCGCGATTGCGGCGCTTGGCTCACTCTGGTACTTCGCTTCGCACTTCGACCGCTCGTTAACACTCGAGCGCATTAAAGTTGAAGGTGCAACTCTGGTTACAGAGCATGAAATCATCCGGCTTGCTGCAATCGACCCGAAGCAGGCATTCTATTCGATCGATCTTCGCCGGATCGAGTCGCGGGTCGCACAGCACTCGCTCGTCAAGTACGTGCACGTTCGTCGCGAACTGAGTCCGGCCACGATTGTGATATCGATCGACGAACGTCGGCCGGTGGCAATGCTGAAATCGGATTCGACGGGCGAGACATACCTCATCGATCGCGATGGTCACCTGCTTCGACCGAAGTTGCTGGCAGGGTTGAACGATCCGGCGCGTCTGATGGCCGTTCCGTTGCTGAGCGGTGTGAGCGAGCGTGATACCGTCGGATTCCAGGCAATGGCACACCTTGTGGCGACAATCGCCGCTCTGGATTCTGGCGCGCTCGGCAAATCCATCGGCGAACTTCGCCGGACTCCGGCCGGCTCGTATGTCATTTACACAACGGAGACGCAAACGCCGATCTTTATTGGATCGCCGTTCGATGCTCCGTTTACGACCGCGCTTGAAGAGGAGCGCGGTTCCAGCGTGCGGCCGACCACGGACCATTACTTTATGGGGCAACTCGGATTGCTGGCGAAAGTTTGGAAGGCAAAGCTCGAGACCTCGCTCCGAGCAGGAGATGCGCTCTATGTTGATGCGCGCTTTCAAGGACAAATAATTTTAAAGCGGCGAACTTCCGGCGCTGTCGGAAGCCCTTCGCTCGCACATCCAAAGATTTCTGGACTGAGTGTACCCAGTGGAGAGCGTGAACACACGCTGGCTGCTTTGTCCACACAACCCAATTCGACCACACTACTACTGCTATGCAACGAACGCGAATGAGCGATCCCAGGATGAGCGGTCATCCTGCTTATCCAGAACCCGCATACGGACCAGGCGGCTATTCCAATGCCCCGACGATCGGCGGCGCACCGATGGTCGGAGTCCCGGCTCAGCACGAGCCGGCGAAGATCATTGTCGGGCTCGATGTCGGCACGACGAAAGTCTGCGCGATTGTCGCCGCGATTTCACTTCGCGAACCGCATACGATGACCGTGCTGGGTGTCGGCCATGCACCGGCCGATGGTCTGTCTCGCGGTGTTGTTACGAACATTGAAAAGACCGTCCGATCGATCGAGCGGGCCATTGCGGAGGCCGAAGCGCAAAGTGGCGTGAAGATTCGCGAGGTCGTCGTCGGTATTGCCGGCGATCACATTCAATCCTTCCAATCGCGTGGCGTCGTGACGATCTCGAATGCCGAGCGAACAATCTCGCCAGAGGATGTCGAGCGTCTGATCGAGGATACGAAGAAAGTCCATTTGCCGATGGACCGCCGAATCCTTCACGTGATTCCGCAGGAGTTCATCGTCGATGGACAAGATGGCATATATGAGCCGATCGGCATGTCGGGTGTGCGGCTTGAAGCGAGCGTTCACATCATCAACGGCCTGGTAACAGCCGTTCAAAACATCTACAACTGCGTGGAGCGTGCAGGCCTCCGCGTTCGTGACATGGTTCTGGAACCGCTGGCATCGAGCTATGCCGTGCTGGATGATGAAGAGAAGGAAGTCGGCGTGGCGCTGGTCGATATCGGCGGCGGCACGACGGACATCGCTGTTTTCGAAGAGCGGACGATTCGACATACGGCCGTGGTTGGCATTGCAGGCCAAAAAGTTACGGATGATATTCGCAAAGGTCTCGGAATTCTCGGCGATCAAGCCGAGCGACTCAAGCGTGAGTATGGGTGCGCTGTGGTTTCGCATATTTTGCGGGATGAAGTGATCCAGCTTCCTGGTCTCGCGGGCCGAAAGCCACGTGAGATTCAGAAATCTGTGCTGGCTCGCGTGATCCAACCGAGAATCGAGGAGATCCTCGAGTTCGCGCTTTCGGAGATAAAGCGATCCGGGTATGCGCGGCATCTTTCGGCCGGCGTCGTGCTCACAGGCGGCGGTTCCATGACGAATGGCACGCGAGAACTCGCGGAAGAAGTCTTCCAGATGCCGGTAAAGATCGGCATGCCAATGGGCTTCGGAGCGGGCCTCGTCAAGGAAGTCGAATCCCCGGTATTTTCAACGGCGGTCGGACTGGTACTCTACGCATTCCGGAATCATGAGAAGAGCGGTCTCATGTCATACGTTGAATCGCCAGCAGAAGAAGAACCAGCGGCACCGATCGAAATGGCACAAGAGATGGAAGATGAGCAAAAAGGCTCCATCTTCTCGCGGATGAAAGAATGGTTTGAACAACTGTGAGTAACGAGTTACGCGTAACGGGTAGCAAGTGTGTTACCCGTTACCCAATACTCGCTACTCGTTACTCATAACTCGTTACTCGTTACTATCATGATTGAACTCGATACCAAACAGGAATACGGCGCGAAGATCCGAGTCGTCGGCGTGGGTGGCGGTGGCTCGAACGCCGTCAATGCGATGATCAACAAAGGTCTGGAGGGCGTGGAATTTTGCGTGCTCAACACCGATGTTCAGGCGCTTGAAAAAAGTACGGCGCCGATCAAACTTCAGATCGGGAAGAACCTGACGCGCGGACTTGGCGCAGGCGCGGATCCCGAAGTCGGTCGCAAGGCAGTCGAAGAAGATCGCGAGGAAATCATGCACATGATGGCCGGCAGCGATATGATCTTCGTTACAGCGGGCATGGGTGGTGGCACCGGAACGGGGGGTGTACCTGTCGTAGCTTCGATCGCAAAATCCATCGGTGCGCTCGTGGTCGGGATTGTCACGAAACCCTTCGCCTTCGAAGGCAAGCGCCGCTCGCGCCAGGCGGAGGACGGCATTGAAGAGCTAAGACGGAATGTCGATACACTTATCGTTATTCCGAATCAGAAGTTGCTCGCGCTAGTCGAGAACTCCACGTCGTTTCTCGATGGCTTTTCTCTCGCGAACCAGGTGCTGTACAACGCAACCCGTGGTATTAGCGAACTCATTATTCGACATGGTTACATCAACGTTGACTTCGCGGACGTTCGCACAGTCATGCGCGAAATGGGAGATGCCATTATGGGTTCAGGTGTCGGTCGCGGCGAGCACCGTGCGTCCGTCGCTGCCGAACATGCGATTTCATCGCCGCTGCTCGAAGGGGTGTCCATTCAGGGGGCTCAGGGCGTACTCGTGAACATCACGGGCGGTCGCTCGATGTCGCTGCTTGAAGTCAGCGAGGCAACGCAGATCATTCATGATGCGGCCGGTGACGATGCCAATATCATCTTTGGTGCCGTGCTCGATGAATCGATGGAAGAAGAGATCATGGTGACCGTGATCGCGACGGGCTTTAACTCACGGCCCAAATACAATGGGCTGAGTGTCGGAGGTGGCGGTGAATTACGTCCGGCTCGGGCATCGGAACATGCGGAGGAAATCGTACCTCGATTGCGAACGCAGCGAATTGTCCAAGCCACCCCGGAAGAGACCGTCGCAATTGCGCGTCCAGCAATCCGTGAGACGACGATGGCAGACCAGCAGTCGGTCCCACTTCCTCGCGTCGAGCGAATGTTCGTACCTCGCGGTACGCTTCGAGAAAAAGATCGTTCGCCATCATTCGATGGAGGAGCAGTGGAAGTATCCGAGCATCCGACGGCATCTTCAGTGTCGCGTCTTACGCCACGCTCGGACACCCGGCACGTGCCATCAGGTCCGCGCGACCTTAAGGACTTCGACCAGCCGGCGTATCTGCGTCGTGGTGTGCAGCTTCCGCCAATCGGCGAGGCGGAAGAGCCGCAAGCTGTCGCGCAAGAGACTCCGAAGCCCGAAGAACATCGCTCCCGCGATCACGACGATAAGCCGGCGTTCCTAAAGCGGATTATGGATTAGTCTCCTGACTTCGTAAGCGCATTGCGAATTGCGGCCTCGGCCTTGCCACTGCTTGGCCGGGGCGCTGCAGCATCGATGAAGGTGCCGTCGCGGTTGATGAGCATGTAGGTGGGGACGCCTTCGATACCATAAGCCCGAGCGGTCTCATTATGGAACTGACCTTCCGCATAAAGTTGGGTAGCGGGAAGCTTCTGGGTTTGTAAGAATTTCTTCCATGCCGCAAGCCGGCGATATTCAATCGCGATGCTGACAAAGGCAATAGACGTATCTCCGGCAAACTTCTCTTCGAGCTTTCTGAGTGCGGGAAGCTCTTGAACACATGGGTGACACCAAGTGCCCCAAAAATCGAGATAGATGACCTTTCCGCGAAAATCAGCGAGTGCATGAAGTCTTCCCGTTGAGTCCGGGAGCGAGAACGCTGGTGCCAACTTGCCTGGCAGGCGCGAGCGGATGGCATCCAAGCTCTTCTCACAGGCGATGAGATACGCTGTGTCCGAAGCAAGCGGACGGTATCGGGCGATCGCCCGTTCGCCAATCGCCACGGCCTTGCTTGGCGATAGCCATGTTAGCTCTTTCATTGCGGTCAGGATTGCGACATCCCGGGAGGGTGGCGGAAGCGTGAATGCTATCTCGATTCCCACTTCGTCTCGATCCTTTTCCGATGTCTCCGGGCCATGAATACCGGACCGCCAGCCGGCCAAGTTGAGCCATTCGCTAACCAAGCCATCCATGTCACTACTATGGACAAGATCTTGATGGCTCCATTGAATCGAATCGATAAACTTCAAGTGATTCGGGTCTTCGGACGCAATACCTTCGGAAGAGTCAAAGTAACGGTAAAAGTAGCGAAGCTGAGGCTCGTAGTACCAGCGCAGCG
The DNA here is from genome assembly GCA_030706745.1 of Bacteroidota bacterium. Lineage (NCBI taxonomy): Bacteria > Pseudomonadati > Bacteroidota > Bacteroidota bacterium. Next base: position 85,316 of record JAUZNX010000011.1, on the reverse strand, counting down.
CGTCCGCGCGCAATGCCGATGCAAGACCGGGATGTTCCGGGAATTGAGCAAGCAGCCGTCCTGCCTCCGTTTCCATCTTTTGACGAATGGCAGTTACATACGATCTGGTGCTCGCCCAATTCCTGTCACCCATCGCACGATAGAAGAGCCATTGACTTTGTGGGCGGATCGCCGTATCTTGAGCGGCCTTGTTCGCTCCGATGCGATCGAACACAAGATCGAGATTCGATGGCGAATAATGATAGATAAGGCTGTCCCCAGCAGCAAGGTAGAGCTGGCAAACGTATTGACATCCAAGTCGAATCTCGTATGGCCGTATCGGGTCCGGTACAACCGTGAAGCGGACGGGTTGTCCGCTCACCTTGGCCGAGTCGATCCGGTCATACTCGAGACCCGGCGCATGGAACCGAGTGAGATAGAGCATCTGCCCATCGCTGCTATCGGCCTGAACGACGATTATCGCTTGCTGGCCAAACGAGATGGATGAAAGTAAGAAGATCGCTGGAAAAAAGATGAGTATTCTCATAAGCGCAATCAGTTCTGGGAGCGCCTATAGGGTGCCCGTGGTTATCATGCAAAGTTAAGCATGGATCAGCCCGAAGAAACAAAAAAAGGTGCGACCCTCCCTTTGTGGGCAGGAGTTTGCGCCTTGCTCCTCACCCTGATCCCACCGTGGATTATCGGGACTGATTCGAGCGCTCTCACTTTGCAGAGCATAGAACACTGGATGCAAGGATCGCCGGATCGATTCGAGGTCTTACGTATTCACTGGCTGTGGTTGCCGCGTCTCATCGCGTATGTGACCGGTGATGCGTTTGCGGCGCTTGTGATATTCCGGGCGATTATCTTCGGTCTCACGATCTTTCTCTTTGCGCGAGTTGTCGAGAGACTCAACAACGGAAATCGCACCTCGACAATTATTGCCGCAGCAATGCTGTCGTTGAATATAGTCGTACTGTACTTCGCACATACATTTGCCCCGCAATTGCTGACTCTGTTCGTTGCTGTGTGGTTGCTTTATCTATTCGCCAGTGATAAGACACGCAATCACCGGCTAGCGGCGCTGATCTTTGGACTGAGCCTCTCGATAGGCTTCTGGCCCTTTGTGCTGTTGCTTGCGGTAGTCACGATCGGATTGAATCTACATCACACAACGTACACGCCCCGATCTCGGAAAACGTATCAACTTGTCGGACTGGTTTTGATCGGAGCAATATCATACTTACTTCAAGAAATATTCTACCACGGTGCGACGCATGTTTGGGATATGATTTTGCCCACGTTCTATAAACCGCACGAAATCAGCCTGATTGCGCAAGGGATCATCATCGGGTTATTTTCTGTCAATGTACTGCTATTGCTTCCCTTTGTTAAAAAGTCTGGATTAGGTGTTGGTCTGGCACGCGAGGTCCAGCCTGCTTTTGTTATCCTAGCCGCGTTTTTGTTGCTGAATACTTTTTCGCGCGAGGATATGCTCCATGATGCGATGGTGCTCGCGCCATGTGTCATACTTGTTGCGCTGGACAGAGGAAGAATACAGGTGACAGGTCCCATCTATCTTGTGACCAATCTTGGACTATTCTTTCTACTTCCTGCATTCTTGCCTGACCCTCAAATTGCCATGCCAAGCCAACGCCGGAACGAGAGCTCGAGCGGTGTCTCGCTACATTACTACGCCAGCAATGATCTATTCAGCTTCGGAAAGGTGCGAGGGCAAGCCAATGGTGAAAATGAAGTAAAAGAATTGATCACAACCATTCGATTGGATTCGACCCTTGTTCTCATTACGCCAGGAACCGACTACTGGTTCGATGCCGCGACGCTTGGCGCGATGTATCCAAATGCCAAGTTCGGCTGGTTCTATGGTAGCCCGATCAACATGGTGCGAGTCAACGGGTTGATCGATACGGCCTTCATTCGCGCTCCATCCGATCGGCCCTATCTCGCCGGACTATTCGAGAAAAAGTACGCACGAATGTTTATCGATAGCACGCTTCCACCAAGTGTGAGCATCCATGAGTCGGAGCGATTTCAGCTTATTGATACCCGAGCAAATCCGGATGGGAGAAAGGCCCTTATCGACCAATTGATCGTGCTCCAGTATCAGAGTCTCCATCATTAGGATGTGAAGGCAAACTGGCGATTGCTTCGACTATCCGAGTAAATGGACCTTCACGATGTTCGTATGGCTGACCTGGAAAATCGGATGGCCTGCAGTAAGAACGACCCATCCAGTCGTCCCGATAAGTCCACGTGCCTGCGCATCGCTGATCATTCGGTCGAGCGTCTCATCGAACGTCCCGACCTGTTCGAGTTTCATCGGGATCACACCGTGATAGAATGCCATGCGTCGCAATGCTGAATCATCGGTGGACATGCCAATCACCATTTTCGAGTATCGGTATTTGGCCACATATCGGGCGCTACGTCCAGAGAGCGTTGCAGAGATGATGGCCTGCGCGTTTACCTCCTCGGCCAGCACACATGCCGCGCGAGCCACGGAATCGGTTGCATATTCGACTTCGTCCTGCGGCAGCACAAAATCTCGCTCGACGCGTACATAACCACTCCGCTCCGCAGCTAGAATAATTTCTCGCATGGTTGCTACGGATTCGACCGGGTAGGAACCAGCACCGGTTTCAGCGGAGAGCATCACGCAATCCGAACCATCGAACACCGCATTGGCTACATCACTGGCCTCGGCACGCGTTGGTCGCGGATGAGCAATCATGGATTCGAGCATCTGCGTAGCAGTAATCACAGGCACGCCCCGGGCATTGGCAAGATCGACGAGGCGCTTCTGTATCGGTGGGACACGTTCCAGGGGCATTTCTACGCCGAGATCACCGCGTGCCACCATGATCATGTCCGTCTCCGCGAGAATATCCTTGATATTCTCGACAGCTTCTGGCTTTTCGATTTTGGCGATTAACGGCGTTGAAGTATCGCCAAATTCGTCTTTCAGGAATTGGCGCAGTTCGCGAATGTCTTCAGCCTTTCGAACGAAGCTAAGGGCCAGCGCATCGACGCCAATCTTTTGAATCGCGAACCGGACGATTTCTTTATCATGGTCGGTCAGCGTGGGAATTCGAAGGATCGTTGAAGGAAAATTGATGCCTTTATGACTCTTCAGGATTCCACCGGTCTTAACGGTGCAGAGAATTTCCGTATCAGAAACGATGGAATGCACGACGAGTTCGATCGAACCATCATCGAGCAAGACCTGATGTCCAGGCCGTACATCGACACCAAGAAATTGATAGGATGTCGTTATCCGCTCAGGCGTCGTGTGTACTTCAGGATCATACGCCAGCCGGACATCGGTGCCAGCAATGAGAAGCACCCCATTGGGATCGGCAACATCGCCGGTTCGGATTTTTGGGCCAGGTAGATCCGCAAAAATCGCGATATGCCGGCCAAGCCGGTCGCTGACAGTACGGACTTTCGTGGCGACATCGAGATGAATTTCCGGAGTTCCATGCGAGAAGTTCAGCCGGGCAATATCCATCCCAGCCATGACAAGTCTCTCGATGATTTCTTCGGTCGCGCTCGAAGGACCTAACGTCGCGATTATCTTAGTCTTTGCCTGAAGCATGAGGAAGTGCTGTGCTGAGTGCTAAGTCCTGAGAGATGGCGATTTCCATACTCAGCACTGAGTATTCGAACTTAGCACCAAAAAGTGGGCAATACGGGATTCGAACCTGTGACCTCTTCCATGTCAAGGAAGCGCGCTAACCAACTGCGCCAATTGCCCCACGTGAGGAACGCCTAACCGGTAAGGTATCCGGGGCCGTTCCCAACATTCGAGTCGGACTTCCAGTGTGCTGCTTTCAGAGCATGGCTCTCCAACAGCTTACTGGTTGCCGCTACGAGAGCCGGCGCAAGGTCATGACGGCCTGTCGGGCTTCGGCGAAATCCGTCGCGATGCGCCGGATCAGCTGACTTGTTTCGTCGTCCAGACTGTCTTCGAGGGCATCATAGGCGGCGGTGGAGTCGCATTCATAAAGCTCGACATACATGCCGGGTGTGTCCTCGGCCTGATAAACCGAGAACCGGACGGATTGCTGGGAGCCGTTGATGCGGCTCTCAAGATCCCGAATGATGCCATCGAATTCTCTTCGTTTGGCCCCGGGCACCGAGTATGTGATGGTGACGAGTGTGTTCGCTGCCATTCTTCCGATATTAACGCTAAAAAAATGAGGTTGCTATTCTGAACTGCAAAGTTACGGTACTTTATTGGGCTTTGCAACAAAACCGACTGAAATTGCTCTATTTTCGTACCGTGATTAACAAGACCTTTTTGACTGGCTTCTGGCCATACCTCGTTCTCGTGGGGGCGATTTCGATGTGTGAGATCGCGATTTCGAGCCCGCTTTTTGCAACCCTTGGCTTCGAATATTCCACGCTCACGGCGCTTGCGCTCAGCTTTGTGTGCGGCATGCAAGCCAGTTTGAATGCGCAATCCTGGCGTAGAAACTTGGTCCGCACTCTTTGGCTTTGGTCAATCCCACTCGTGATTTCTTTCGCATCTCTCTTATGGTTTCGGAATTGCGCACTGTGGGATGGTGTCGTCTTTTATCTTGAAATAGCGTTGCCGAGTGCGCTTCTTGGTTGTGGGTTCGGTGCAGCGTTCTCGATGCTATTTCGAAAGAGACGAACGAGCTTTCTCATTTTTTTCGGCTTCTGGATTGTCACACTGATCCTCTCACTTCTGCCGGGCTATACGAATCCACAGCTTTTCACGTATGGCTGGCAGTATGGATACTTCCCGGGTTTCGTGTGGGATGAAGCGCTGGAGCTAACGAATGCGTATCTCCTGTTTCGATTAGAGAATCTGCTGTGGTTCATGCTCATTCTTTCCCTACCGCTAGCGATTCGCTCAAGGCGATCACTCCTTTTGCGTAATGGAATTCCGCTTGCGCTTTTTGTTACTGCATTCGGTCTGTTCACGCAAAATGATGCATTCCGTATTACGTCCTCCCACTTAAGCGTACAACAGAGACTTCCGAACATACTTCAGGTCGGCAGTAATTGTCAAATCCATTATGACTCTGCGAGTATGACTGTCGATGAATCTCGCGAGATTATCGACGAATTGCGGTGGTACCTGTTTGATGTCCGTCGCCGATTTGAGTTGCATGATACAATCAGCCCAACCAACATTTACATCTATCCTTCGGCGGAGGCACTCTTTTCCTCGATCGGCACTCGCGCCGCCTCGATTGCGAAGCCTTGGCTCGGCGAGGTGCATATCATGAAAAGCAATCTCCACTCGCTAAAGCACGAGTTGACGCACGTCCTCATGCGGGAGAAGGCAGATTGGCCGTTCTACGCAAGTTGGTCCACGGGACTGACAGAGGGTGCGGCAATGTCCGTCGAGCCGGAGTTCGATGGACTTTATACGCTGGATGAACACGCGGCGCGGATTCTTCAACTGCATTATGCCCCTGGTGTAAAATCCGTGATGGCATTTACCGGCTTTGCAGCAAATGCTTCGACCAAAAGCTATGTCCTCGCAGGCTCGTTTTCGCGGTATCTGCTCCGCACGTACGGCGCCAAGCACTTCGATCGAGTTTACTTGTGGCTCAATTTCGAGAAAGAGTATGGCAAATCGCTCGATTCATTGGAAGCAGAATGGAAGCGGTCATTGGCGCCACTTATGACCTCTTTGAATCCGGAGGACTCTGCCCATTTTCAATACTATTACGAGCGAGCATCGATCATATTCAATCCTTGCCTACGGCGCATCGGAAAACTCTCTCGCAGGGCGCGTGGCGCATTCGTGCAGAGTCATTACGCAGATGCCGAAAGACTGTATCATAGCGCCAAAGTAGAAGGCGGTGGAATGGAGTCACTCATTGGTGAATGCTATTCCATTCTCATGCAGGGTGATGCCAGCCGCGCGCTCACGTTATTGGATACGACTCGGTTCTCAGCGATCAACAAACAACGCGCAGTACTGTACCTGGAAAAAGGAGATCTAAGTGCAATGCTCAACAATGGACAGTCTGAATCGAATTACGATAGCGCCCAAAGAGTAAAGCTCAATACAACGCAATTTCTATCCGGGTATTTGCGTGCTGTTCTGGATACATCAGACATTGCGCCGATCTTTCATCGATATCTCTATTCGCTTTACCATAGTCGGTCCATGGCTGACTCGTCGCGCATGCCTATGCTTGATTCCATGGCATCGACACATCATCAAACCGAATACGTCGATCGAGTCACGTTTGCGATTCGGGTGCTACAGAGTCTAATCCTTCAGGAATCCGGTAAGCTTTCGAGGGCCGCGCAACTAAATCCTTTTCAAGGGGATGAACTTCAGCGAAGGGCGTCCGAAAACAGCTTTTTCCCTGACAAGAATATTTTGAGCAAAAGCGATTCGCTGGCGATTTCACAGGTGTATCTGCATCTTGCAGAGTTGCCGAATGCAGATCGGCTTACCCTCAGCAATTTGCTGCAGGCCGAGAACTATTGCCCGAGTCAATATTCACGCGCAATGCACGAAATTTCCGATGAGATCGACGGTCGCTGGCACTTTACGTATGGAATTCCGCCGCCACGCGGCCATGAAACGTATCCTTGACAGCATGACGGAACTCGGTGATTTTGGATCGCCGAATCGCGACGATCAGCGACACACTTTCGAGATATGTTGATTCCTGAATGACACCTTCGAACGCTTTGATCAGCCGCTCCATCGCGGGCAAATCCTCATAGAGCACTTGAAGGGCAACATTGCTCGTGAGATAAACCCGAATGATATGCGCCATCGAGACCGCTTGTTGCGCCGACTCGGCGTATGCTCGTGCGAGACCACCCGTGCCAAGTTTTGTGCCACCGAAGTAGCGCGTCACGACAAGAAGAACATTGGTCAGTTTTTGCGAGGTAAGAACAAGCAGGATCGGCTTGCCGGCAGTACCATTGGGCTCGCCATCATCCGCGGCACGGACCAGCTTGGCATCAGCCCCCAGACGATATGCAAAGCAATGATGTGTGGCATCGTGAAATTCCTTTCGAATGCTTGCCAACGCAGCATCAATCTCCTCCTTGGAGCCCATCGGCAGAAGGTCCGCGATGAAGCGCGAGCCTCTGACCTTCAGCTCGGGCGCGCGCAATGGCGCGGCAATGGTGTAATAAAAATCCTCCTCGTTCGTCATCTGTGTCACTACGCAACAGTTCGAAGCGGGACGAAGTGCGGACGCTCTCTGTTTTCCCAAACTGCATGAATATCGGAATCACTTGTTATCCTACCTACGGCGGCTCAGGTGTCGTCGCAACCGAACTGGGGAAATCGCTTGCCAGCCGTGGGCATCGTGTCCACTTTATCACCTACGCACTCCCGATGCGACTCACTGGCATCGGCCATACCGAGTCTGAATACATCGACAACATCTTTTACCATGAGGTCGAGATGTCCACCTATCCGCTTTTTGAGTTTCCGCTCTACTCGATGGCCCTCACGAGTAAGATGGTGGAAGTCGCGCGGTTCGAAAAACTCGACCTCATCCATGCGCACTATGCGATTCCACACGCTACGAGTGCCGTGCTCGCCAAACAGATCCTGCGAGATCGTGACATCAAAATCGTCACCACGCTTCACGGGACGGACATAACGCTGGTCGGTCTCGAACCGAGTTTCGAGCCGCTGATGAAGTTTTCGATCGAATCCTCCGACGGCGTGACAGCCGTTTCGCGCTACTTGCGCGATGAGACAATCGGTAATTATGGGGTCGGCAAGGAGATCGAAGTCATTCCAAACTTCATCGATACCGAAGTATTTCGACCGGTTGACGCCAAAAACCTTCGACGATTGCTTGCTCCGAATGGGGAAAAACTGTTGATCCATATCTCGAACTTTCGCGAAGTCAAACGGGTCAAAGATGCCATCCGCGCGCTCAAAATCATTCTGGAGTCCGGCGTCAAAGCCAAATTTCTGCTTGTCGGCGATGGTCCGGACCGTGGCGAATGTCAAGCACTCGCGCGCGATCTTGGAATCTGGCAGCAGACTCGCTTTCTTGGAAAGCAGAGTGAATTAGCTTCGATCCTCTCCGCAAGCGATGTCTTCCTGATCCCATCCGGCAACGAAAGCTTTGGACTTTCTGCGCTCGAAGCCATGGCCTGTGGAGTCCCGGTCGTCTCCAGCGATGTCGGCGGTTTGCCAGAGCTTAATATTGATGGCGAAACCGGTTTCGTCGTAGGAATGGGTGATGTCAATGGGATTGCCGATCGAACAATTCAAATGCTTCGCGATCCAGACCTTCATGCCAGTCTCTCGCGCGGCGCACTTCACCGTGCTGTTACAGTATTTTCGAAAGAAAGCATCGTCCCGATGTACGAAGCAGCTTATGAACGTGCTCTCTCCGGCACATAAACGCGTCCCAAAGACAAGCAATTGTCATTCTTCTGCAAGTATTCTTTGAAAGTCACTTGACTTTTGACTTTATATTATGTATTATGTAAGGTTACATCACGCTGGACAAAGGATTGCGAGAGGAGCGGTAAGATTATGGCGATCGCGATACATGTTGCCGATGGGAATGCTGTTATGGGTGGTATCCACGCCGCTTCTGGTGGCGCTCTATTCGAACACGGTGCTGAAATAGAACTTCCCGCGCATCGGCCGAGGGTCATTACGACCAGACCGCATGTCCCGATCAGTGATCAGGAACTACGCGCACGCGTGCAATGGGATCACCGCACCAGCCCCCATTTCGCACTCACATACGATCGAGTTGCTTTTGCCGATCGGTCAGCTTCGATTCTCGATACGCTTGAGACGGCTTACAACCAAATTTTCCATTTTACACACGAATCGTTTACCGATCGCTTTCACGTTTATGCAATCGATCAGCGCGCGGCAACACTTCTTGGTTGTACTGTAGAGCCGCACTTCAACCTGGATGAGCGAGCGATTTATTTGGTCGAGACCAGTCGCCACCGCGCCGAAAATGATATCGGGCGAAACGTGACACATGCGATGCGGATCGCCCGCGTGGCGCGTCACTACCATGACACGCCGGGTTGGGCGGCTCTCGAGGAAGGGTTTGGCATCTTCCTGAGCGAGCGATTGGCGATTACCAAGGAATGCTTTCCACTGTTCGGTGCGCACCCGGATGTCATTGCCCACCATCTTACCCTCACACATGGTGTCTCCCTCGGTCGATTCTGGCCCAGTGCCCCAGAGCGTCTTGCCGCCGATCAGTTGGCGCTGCTCGGTGCATTCTTTCTCTACCTGGGTGACACATTCAGCGACGATCGCGTTGTGGCGTTCTCAAAAAGCGAAGATCCCATTACGCCCGAAACGTTTCGATCCTGTTTTGGCGAAACGCTGGACGAACTGGAATTCGCATGGGTCCAACGATTGCCCGTATCCTTGGTGGCACTCACGCAGTCCGAAAAGGATGCGATGCTACAGAAGTGGGAACAGGCGATTGAAGGACAATGGCATTCATAATCAACCTCTACACACTTGATTATCGGCTCTCGAGGCAGCGATTTAGCGCTGTGGCAAGCGAACCATGTTCGTGACCTTCTGCTCGCTCGGTATCCCGGGCTCAAGATCGACATTGAAATCATCCATACGATGGGTGATAAGATCCTGGATTCATCGCTTTCCCAGATTGGCGGTAAAGGAGTCTTTACCAAGGAGATTGAAACCGCGCTGCTCGATCGAAGTATCGACATCGCTGTCCATAGCCTGAAGGATCTGCCGACTGCCATCGCGGAGGATCTCACCATCGCGGCGATTCCAGAACGTGCTCCGGTCGAAGATGCCTTCCTCGCCAAGGACCCGAACACGCGCCTCATGGATTTACCCGATGGAGCGAGAATTGCCACTGGAAGCCTTCGACGCAAAGCGCAACTCCTTTCGAAGCGGCCCGATTTTCAGATCATCGATATTCGCGGCAATGTTCCAACTCGTATTCGCAAGATGCTCGATTCCAATTGGGACGGTATGATCCTTGCGAGTGCCGGACTTCACCGCCTCGGACTCACCGAGCACATGGTCCATGCGATCTCCGTCGAATGGGTCTTACCGGCAGTGGGTCAGGGTGCGCTTGGCATTCAATGTCGCGCAGATGACCCGAAAACGATCGGCCTTCTCGCGGCGCTCGATCACGCTGCGACACGCTACGCCGTTACCGCCGAACGCGCACTACTATCAGAGATGGGCGGAGGGTGTCAGGTGCCGATTGGCGCCTTCGGCAGAGTTATCGGCGACACACTCGAACTGACTGCCTGCGTGGCCGCCCTTACTGGTGAGTCCGTGATCCGTGGCTCGCAATCTGGTCCCGTGACGGATGCCGCGCACATCGGTGCAGAGCTTGCGAGCATATTGCTCGGACAAGGTGGGCGCCAAATCCTGGACGAAGTGTTTCGTCTCGAGGCCAGGGAAACCCCGGTCAGCCCGCACCCCGAAGCGTAGGCAATGTCGAGCGTCCTATTAACGCGTCCTCAGCTTCGCTCCTCTGGCGAGGATGTCATTCATACGACGCTAAAGGGCGCCGGAGTGATCGTCCTCGAAATCCCGATGATCCGGTTCGAGTTGCCCCGCGAGACCGATGATCTCGATGCGGTGCTCGTGCGTGCATCGCACGGTGCTTATCATGCAATCGTACTATCGAGTCCGACTGCTGTCTATTTCTTCAATGAACGAGTGCGCGAACTTGGATTGCTCGATGCCATTCGCATCACGGCCCGATTTGGCGCCGTGGGGCGAGCAACCTCCGATGCGCTCGAATTGCTCGGCTTCGAAATCTCGCTACCGATTCCAATACATGCAGGTAGCCATCAATTGGCTGCAATGCTATCGGCGCGCGATCTAACCGGTAAGCCGATTTTGCTCCTGCAATCGCAGATTGGACTTGAAATCCTCGAGCACTCGCTCCGCGAACTTGGGGCTCAACCCGAACGTCAAACACTCTACTATACGAAAGGCCCATCACTCGGCGATGCGGCACGATTGCTCCACTTGCTCGAAGGTCCGTCGCGTCCGGACGTCATCGCCTTCTTCTCGCCATCGGCCGTTTCATATTTTGTCACGGCGCTCGCCGAAATGGGGGCCGAACATATCCGCAAGCTACCGGCCCTTGCCACCATCGGAGAGACGACGGCGAAAGCCGTCGAAGAAACCCTTCGCCGCCGACCCGAAATCGTTGCGCGTAAAGCCAATCAGCAAAGCCTGGCGGAGGACATCCTTGACTATCTGGCTCAGTAGCCGTGCCAAAAGGGCACGACTACCGCATACCTGTCGAATGGCGTTGCTCTGCGCACTTAGCAAGATACGCTGTTCGGTCCAGCATGTGCCCTCGCTTCCATACTCCGACGATACTCCGCGTGTCCGTTATGGTTGTAGTTGGATCGCCATTGACGAGCAACAGATCCGCACGAAAGCCAGTATGAATGTGACCGCGATCGCCAAGATGGAAGGCATCCGCAACAAATCCGGTGGCGGCCGCTAATGCGTGAACAGGAGTCATTCCTGCTTTTGCCAACAGCTCCATCTCGCGGTGCATGCTTACACCAAAGGCAGTCCCGGGATTCGGCGCGTCCGTGCCGGCTAAGACGTGAACGTGTGCAAGCTGCAAGGACTTGGTCGATCGCTCGGCGTCCGAATAATTAATCGCGGCGCCACCGCCGGGAAATGGTCTCGCAAGGTTGTTCGCGCTCGTTTGCGGCAGATAGGCCCTGATATTCGAGTCGAATGCAAGCTCTGCGTTGCTGCCGCCAGATTGCCAGAAGAGCGATGCCAGACTCGGGACGACAAAGACATTGTGCGCTCGGGCCAGCCGCATGACAGATGAATCCAATGCGGCGGGGTCGCAGATTAAGCCATCGATTCCCGCTTGAATACACTCTCGCGCATCACAAGTAAGGTGCGCAACGACAAGTCGTCCGCGCTTATGGGTCGCCTCTACAATTGCGAGAAGATTCCGTTTTAAGGCGCCAGTTGTTCCACAAACATCGTCGATATTGATATAGTCGGATCCATGTGCAAGACGCAGATCGACTGTATCCGACATCGTAGCCGGAGGAACGGGGCGAGCGTTGTTAGACAGATTGTTCGTATTGATCGACTGCCCGGCCCAAAAAATGTCGGCACGCGAGAGACCATCCTGCGGGATCGCACGATCCGAATCGCCTCCCATGTCGAGTACAGTCGTCACGCCGGCCATGATCGCATCTTCCAGCGCATTCCCACCGACATGCGCGTGCGCATCGATGAGTCCCGGCAGCAGTGTCTTGCCCATGCCATCGATCGTGTCCGTGCCAATCGGCACATCAAAGCCATGCCCCATTTTCGTGATCTTCTCGCCTTCGATGAGGACGTTTGTCTGCGGCAGCACATTGAGGCCATCGAAAACTCGGACGTCTTTGAAGAGTGTGGCATGCTGGCAAAATGTAATGGCAGGCGAGAGAACGACCCAAAAACAAACACTGAGTATTTTGTAGACCATCATCCTCGATAGAGTGTCATTGCGAGAAGCGACGCAGTAATCCCTTTCACGAAGTCAAACCGGACGGGATTGCTTCGTCGTGCTTCGCACTCCTCGCAATGACTAGTGTGAAAATATTCGTAATTGCCTTTATGCTTCGGCCAGTGCCGATTCATCGATGTCCGCATTCGAGAACACGTTCTGCACGTCGTCGTTGTCTTCGAGTGCTTCCATGAGGCTTACGAGTTTGGTTGCGTCCGCCCCGGAGATCGGCACGAGGTTCTCCGCAATCATGCTGACTTTTGCTTCCTCGATCGAGATATTCGCATTGACCAACGCATCGCGAACTTTGCCGAAATCAGAGGGCGCGGTACGGATCTCGAAGAAATCCGGATCGTCTGTTTTCAGATCTTCGGCACCGGCATCAAGCGCAAGTTCGAGCAGTTTGTCCTCGCTGGCAGCAGTCCGTGGCACCGTAATCGTACCTGCCTTGGTGAACATCCAACTGACAGAGCCAGATTCTCCGAGATTGCCGCCAAACTTGCTGAGGACGTGGCGGATCTCGCCAATCGTACGGTTTTTGTTGTCGGTCGCAGTCTCCACAATAATTGCGACACCCGCCGGACCATAGACCTCGTAGGCTCCTTCGACGAGCGCCGCGCCGCCTTCACCACCCGCGCCGCGCGCAATCGCCCGCTTGATATTATCAGCTGGCATGGAGTTCTTTCGTGCCTGCTCGATCGCGAATCGCAGACGCGGATTTCCCGTCGGATCGCCGCCGCCTTCACGCGCCGCAATCATAATCTCCCGGATAAACCGCGTGAAAAGTCGTCCACGATTGCGGTCGGTGATTGCTTTCTTCCGCTTAATCTGCGACCATTTGCTGTGTCCACTCATAGTAGAATGCTGTAATGCTAAGGTGCTTAAAGTACTCTTGAACCAATTTGTGTTCCGCGCTGCAATGTGCGTTCGCGACCAAGTGCGACGAAATCTCTCAGATGAGATCGTTCTAAGAACAGTCTTGGGCGATTTGCTCCAGTTTGGCAACATCAAATCCTTGGGCCTTCGCTTGAGCCCTCAGTGCGTCGATTGTCCGGGCAGGAAGCGATTTATCCCGAGCAAGTATCCAGAGATATTGTCTTTTCGGTTCGCCGATCATTACGTACTTATAGTCATCGTCCAAGGCGAGGATCCAATAGTTGCCATAGAATGGCCAAAAAAATCTGACTTTTAGTTTAGTGGGTTCATCACGGTTGGGGATCCACGCCGTTCCCGTCGCGGTCTTGATCGTTGCAGGTTCGTCAATCTTATGCCCGGAGTTTACGACTTTAATATCACCATTTTCCTTGAGCGAGTAGGTAGCAGAAACGCAAGTCAATCCGGACTCAAAGCTATTTGGCAACCGCATAATTTCATGCCATGTGCCTAAGTATTTTTGGAGGTCAATACTCTTGACAACCGGAAGGTCGGTCTTCGAGGCGGCACAGCCCAAAAGTCCGAACGCACATACCGCGGCGATTAGCTGAATATTTCCAAAATGCTGCATGCTTGTGTAGTTTTGGGGCCCGAGTAAGAGAGGAAGTCCTGGCTTTTGTTGGAATGGTCACGAGCTAGAACACTGCCCCCTGAATTTGCATTGCATCCCCATTGGCAAGGACGCTTTCGAGCCGAATCCATTGAGTTGATGGCTCAGGCTCGGAATGGGCCTGAGAACTGTTATTCGTGATCCCGATCAATGAACGCCATTCTACGTTAACGCTTCCATGCCCGTCCTCACCGCACTCAACCTCAGCAAAGACTTCCGCAATAAGCCGCTATTTTCAGCGGTTACATTTGGTATTGACTGGACAGACCGCGTTGGACTGATTGGGGTCAATGGCTCGGGCAAAACCACGCTAATTCGCGTCCTGGCTGGCGAGATGCCTTCGGATACCGGTGAGGTCATCGTTGCCGAAGGCGCGCAGATCGGCTACCTTCCGCAGGAGCCCAAGTTCGACTCCAAGCTCTCCGTTCTGGATGCGCTATTTTCGAAAAGCAGCGCCGCGATGCAGCTTATTCACGACTACGAAGCGGCGTGTGCCGCGCTGGCGCACGATCACGCGAACGAGAAGCTGCTCACGCAAATGACCGAACTCTCTCACCAGATCGATGCCGCCGGCGCGTGGGAGTTGGAGACAAACGCGAAGACAATTCTCGCGCAACTTGGCATCCACGATACCGAGCAAATTGTCGGCACACTTTCCGGTGGTCAGCGCAAGCGGGTCGCACTCGCGCATGCGCTCATCATTCGGCCGGACTTGCTGATACTCGATGAACCGACGAATCATCTCGATGCCGAGACGATCCAATGGCTCGAGGATTATCTGGCTCGGTATTCCGGTGCACTGTTTCTTGTAACGCACGATCGCTATTTCCTCGACCGCGTCACGAATCGGATTGTCGAGATCGATCGTGGCACGACACAGACGTTCTCCGGTAATTATTCCTACTATCTCGAAAAGAAAGAAGCGGAAGAGATGCGCCGCGGCATCGAGTATGAGAAGCGAAAGCAACTCATGAAGCAAGAGCTGGCATGGCTCCGGCGCGGTGCGAAAGCACGGACGACCAAGCAAAAGGCGCGCGTCGATCGGGCGGAAGAGATGCTTTCGGCGCCGCGCGAAAAACCGAAGCAGGAAATCGAGATCGGCGCCGTTGGCAGGAGGCTTGGGACCAAAGTGATCGAGTTTGAAAAAGTCTCGAAGCGCTATGGCCATCTCGTGCTTGTCAAGGATTTCACGTTCATTTTACAGCGCGGCGATCGCATCGGAATCATTGGTCCGAATGGGACCGGCAAAACGACTCTGCTCGACATGGTTATCGAACGGATCAAGCCGGACGCTGGTAAGATCAGTCTTGGCACTACGGTTCACGTCGGCTATTACGATCAGGAGAATCGCCGCATGAACGAGGACCAGCGTCTGATCGATTACGTCAAAGAAGCTGGTGAGAACCTACCGACCGCCGAGGGTATGACAATCAGTGCGAGCCAGATGGCCGAGCGATTCTTGTTTCCACCAGCGATGCAGTTCGCGCCGATCTCGAAACTTAGTGGTGGCGAGCGACGGCGGCTATACTTACTTCGCCTCCTGATGGAAGCACCGAACGTCCTGCTGCTTGATGAGCCGACGAACGATCTCGACATCCCGACGCTCGTCGCGCTCGAATCCTATCTTGATACGTTTGCAGGTAGTGTCATTGCTGTAAGCCACGATCGGTATTTCCTCGATCGTGTGGTCGATCGCGTGCTCCGCTTCGAAGGTGATGGCCGTATTCGGGAATATCCGGGCAACTACAGTGCCTTTCTGGATATTCGAGATAGAGAAGAACGCGAACGCCTTTCGGCCGAAACGCCGAAGAAGGTTTCGAAGCAAATAGAAAAGACGGTCGAGCCCAAGCAGCGAAAGCTCTCTTTCAAAGAGAAGAAAGAGCTGGACGCTCTCGAATCGCAGATTACCACCGACGAGAACAGAAAATCCGAGATCGAAGCCGCGCTGAACACGTCCGGATCCGACTATAAAGCGACAAGTGCACTCATCGCGGAGCTGACAGAATTGAGCGTGCGTCTCGACAAAGCTTTGGAGCGATGGGTGGAGTTAGGAAATGTCTAATGCGCGGTGACGAGCAGTTAAACGTCTTTCCAGGATTTCAGGCACTCATAAATGCCCTGTCCCAAGTCGCATGAATCGGAACTCAACGATTAGCTGATAACATAAAGGTCTGCTCGCCTGAACGAGCAGTCGGCCATCCAGCAAGGACTTGATCTTGCCGTGGTCCGGACGGCCGAAGCGGCACGGCCAGCGGGCGGTGCCAATCGCTATCATATTGCTATAATTCGTTGAATTCAAACCGCATTCGCCTTCTTCTCCTAATCCTGTTCGTGATGGTAGCCGGTTTGCCAGGAGCCGGGCACGCTCAGTTGAGCACGAGCGAAGTTTTCTCGTCATACCAAAATCGGCTTGGGGTCGCCGATACCACGACCGAGAAGTTGCTCGCTGGCCGCCGAGGTGGTTCGGCATTCGAATCCCAACCGCTTGAAGGGACGATCGACCCGAATACCTATATACTGGGTCCGGGTGATGGTCTGTACTTGAACGTGTATGCCATGCACTCGCTCGATCAGGACCTGACCGTGACGCCAGAGGGCAAAGTAATCATTCCACGCATCGGTGAGGCGCAGGTTGCGGGACTGACACTCACAGCGGCCCAAAAGCTGGTGGCAACCCTGCTATCGCGGGAATATAAGACGCCGGACGCAACGCTCTCCATGCGCCGCGTTCGACCGGTCAAAATATCATTGCTGGGTGAAGTGCTCCAGCCTGGAATCCAGACAGCGACAGTGCTTCAACGGGTCAGCGAGGTAATCGACCGGTCCGGTGGAATGCTGAAGACCTCGTCGCTTCGCGGCATCGAGATCCGTTCGGCGACCGGTGCCATCCGGGCGCGTGCCGATCTGTTGCGATATTACGCGCTCGGTGATCTGAGTGCCAACCCGACGATTGAAGGTGGCGATGTCATCATCGTCCCACCAGCAATGCAATCGGTAACAATCTATGGCGGCGTTGCGGAACCGCAACGGATGGAATTTGTCCAGGGCGATTCCCTTTCGACCGTGATCGCGCTTGCACGCGGATTACTCCCAGCGGCGATAACAGATTCGATCGAACTTGCGCGATTTAGTGCCAGCGATCCATCGCACGCGCAACGAACATATGTTGATTATCAGCATGGCCAAAATCCTGCGCTTCAGGATGGAGATCAAATCTTTATTCGGTCGCTGACTCAATATCATGTACAACGATATGCAAGTGTCAATGGCGAAGTGCCGTTTCCAGGCCGGTTTTCGATCGAGCCTGGCACGACACGCCTGAAGGACCTTCTCGACCGTGCCGGTGGAACATTGCCAACGGCCTCGCTCGATGAGGCAGTCCTGATTCGTCGTGTTGGGGTAGGCTCATGGGAGACCGATCCCGAATTTCGCCGCATCATGCAGATCGCACCACTGCGAAAGGAAGGCATGACCGAGCAGGAATACGGTTACTATACCGCGCGAGCCGATCAGTTCTTTCGCTCGACTATGGTCGTGAACTTCAAGTCGCTTATGACGAAGAACGATCAGTCCCAGAATATCTTATTGCGCGAGCAGGACTCGATCTATATTCCTCGCGCGCTTGGGTATGTCACCGTTTCCGGCAGTGTAAATCAGCAAGGAAATGTTGTCTACATCGAAGGTGGTGCATACGAAGACTACATTGCAAAGGCCGGCGGCTTTGCATCCAATGCCGACCGAGGCGCGGTCCGGGTCGTGAATCCGAAGACCGGTTCATACATCGATCCTCGGTCTTCGCGTGACTACAAAATAGCGCCGGGCGACATGATTATTGTACCGGCGGAGCATTCAGAATTTTGGAAAGACGTGGCGACCTTTACGGCACTGACGGCACAAGTCTTAACCCTCGTCGCCGGTATTTATCTCCTGCTTAAGAAGTAAATTCGCCATGTCATCTCATCCAAACGGTCAGACCACTACGCAATACGCCAAAGCGCGTCCAGATTTCTGGCTGCTGCTGGTTCGCCACGTAAAGCTCATAATCCTGGGAGCATTCCTTGGCGGATTGGTGCTGTTCGTATATGCCAAGTTCCTGCCTGAGACGTATCAAGCGACGGCGACGGTGCTGCCTCCGGAACGCTCGGGATCTGGCGGAATGCTTGCCTTCCTTGCGAATACTTCGTCCGCGTTCGACTTTCTGAAGAATGGCGCGGGCGCTGACAATCCCACCCTCGATCTGTTTAAGACCATCGTCGAATCTCGCACGATTGCCGAGGACGTGGCTCGTGATTCGATCGTTCACGATTATCTGAAGCGGAGCGATACCAGTTGGAAAGGGATTGTTGGTCAGTTGCAGGGAAGCCTTTCGAGCGAGGCCATGCGAACGGGAATGTTCACGGTGAGCATCAAACTTCGCACACCGCGATTTCCATCCGCGCATCAGCGGGACTCCGTGCGCATGATGACTGCCTATATCGCGAATACATTCGTTAGCGCGCTCGACCGGTTCAATCGAGACCGGTTGATGACCAGCGCTCGCAACACCCGAGTATTTATTGAGGCTGAACATCAACTCAAGATGGCACAGCTCGATAGCTCGTATGCACGGCTTCAACAATTTCAGGAAACGCATCAGGCTATTTCTCTTCCGGAGCAACTCGCGGCAACCGTCTCTGCCGCGGCGACCCTGACCGGCCAAATCCAGCAGACCGAGATGGAGTTAGGTGTCGAATCCCACGAACTCGAAGCATCATCGCCACGCGTCAAAGCACTGACGGCGCAACTCGATGCTTCGAAAGCGGCACTCGCAAAGTACGATGACGGTGGGGCCGGCGAATACGTGATCGCGCTGAAGAATGCTCCGGCGCTTGCTCGCGAACTTGCGGGTTACATGCGTGAAACGAAGGTGCTCGAGCAAGTCACTGGTTTCCTCCGGCAGGAGCTCGAAGAGCAACGGATCAACGAAGAACGCGACCTGCCCTCATTGCAGATTCTCGACCGCGCGCTGCCACCCACTGGACCCACAGCGCCAAATACAAAATTGTTTGGCATCGTGGGACTGATCCTTGGATTGTTTGGAACGATGGGGTTCGTCTGGGTGCGATCCTTTGTTCTGGATATTCGCGACCGGCCTGCGGTCCATTACCGGCTGGTCAATATCATGCGGACCGCTCGGCATGGCAAGCGCGCTACGCTGCTGGCCCCGACCGAGATCGTGGCCGAACAATCTCCGAGTGCGTAACCATTTAGCACAGCATCGTGCGCGTTCTCATCATCAACTCCATGTTTGCGAACCGCCTCTACCGACGGGCGGCTGACGAGTTGGGGGCCTTGCCAGAAACCGAGTTGACAATGCTCACGGTCGATGCCTGGCGCATGAATGGGCGGCCAATGCCATTTGAAGAGTTGCAAGCCGGATCGCCGTATGCCGCGGTGATAGGGAATGCTGGCTGGCGAGGTTATGAAAATCGCGGATTTTACCGGAGTGGAATCATACGCGCATTTCGACAGTCAAACCCGGAAGTCATATTCCTGATGGAAGAGCCATTCTCTGTGTTCGCAGCGGAAGTCCTTCTCATTAGATCCCTTCTGGCGCCCACCGTCCCGGTCGTGTTCTTTACCTGGAATAATCTTTCGCTGACGACTTTCGATTACCGGCCATCATCCTTTTATCGGAATGTTGCGCGCTGGACACTTCCTCGAATGGACTTTGGGTTAACCGCAAATACGGCTGGCATTCAAGTGCTGCGCGACTCCGGATTTCGAAAGCCGGTGCGCACGATTGGCTATGGGGTGGACTCCGTTGCATATAGTGCTCCACGACCTGGACGAGCACGCGAAGTTCGAGTGGCCCTTGGTATTGCTGACAGCGACCTCGTGATTGGGTATGTTGGACGCCTGATCGAGATGAAGGGTGTCGATCTTCTAATCGAAGCGTTCGCCAATCTGAAGCAGGAAATTCCGGACCGCGCGATGAAGTTACTGCTTGTTGGCAGCGGGGAGGCGGAGCAGGCCATTTTGCGACTCGTAGCGGTGCGAGGCATTGCTGCTGATTTTCGTCATGTACCTTCGGTCGCGCATGGGGAGGTACCGGATTACATGCATGCACTCGATATTCTTGTGTTGCCTAGCCGGCGTAAAGCGATGTGGGCCGAACAATTTGGTAGGGTGCTCGTCGAGGCCATGGCTGCCGGGAAGATTGTGATTGGGTCATCTTCGGGTGCGATCCCGGAAGTCATTGACGATGCTGGCTTTGTCTTTCAAGAGAATAACGCCGAGGATCTAGCTGCCAAGATTCGAATTGCCATCGATCTGAAACCCGAGAAACGGGAACAACTCGCCAATCGCGCTCGCGAACGAGCGACTGTGCATTATAGCTGGCATCGGTTTGCGTTGGATGCGCGCGATGCGATCGAAGAAGTGTTCGTCACTCATTCAACAGTACGATGAGCAGCCATCGGGTCACCCGCGGATTCGCGTGGAATCACCTGTATAAGATGGTCGAGTACGGCGGGATGAGCCTCTACTCCATTCTTGTCGTCCGCAAGTTCGGTCCCGAACTCGGAGGCAACTATGCCGTTTACTGTTCAATCTGCACCACGCTCGCGATCCTCGCCGCGTTTGCCGTCGATGGCGTGCTCTTGCGCTACTTACCGCGGATCGCGCGCGGCGAGTCACAATACGGCGAGAAGAAGATCGAGGGTGTCCGGCCGTTTCTGATAGAGATGCTGGCCTTCCGCCTCATGGTCACGCTCGTCATTTCCATTCTTGTCGCGGTCGCGCTTGGTGTCGTGCCGGAATATGTCCCATCGTTTGCGGCCTCTCTCGGAAACCTCCGCACGCTCTGGCCATACCTCATGATATTCCTATTCGGGCAGGTGGGCGTGGCGTTTTCCACCTTCACGCTGATTGGGCTGCTCGAAGTCAAATGGATCTTCTTCGCGAGCTTAGTCACGCGCGGGCTGATGCTTGCGGGCGGCGTCGTGATGGTCTTCACCAATCATCTGACACTCGAAGGCGCCGTTGCCCTCTTTGCGATCGCGCCGGTTTTGAATGCAGTATTGCTGCTGCCCTGGGTGCATCGACTGGTCGAGCCAACGAGCAGCCCCGGAATCGGGCGAGAACTCAAGCAGGTCATCTTACATCTGACGCGGCTCATCGGGCGGCCAAGCTATCTTCGCGTGTTCGTAGTGCTGCCGTTCATGCTCTATGGCATCACGACATGGGGCAACGACATGCTCACAACGCTTCTGGGTCGTCAACCCGACTTCCTCATGATGCGCGCCATGCTCGGAGAGAACGCGGCCGACATCGGGCTCTATGAGGCAGCAGCCCGCATTGTTCTCATGACGGAGTACATTTTTCTCTTCGGGCTCGGCCATACACTCATCGCCGTCTTCAGCGAACTGGCCCACACCGATGAGGAGGCACACGACGGAACTCCATCGCGCCCGTTTCCGCGGCTTTATCGCGCCCGGCGCGATATTGCGGGATTTCAGTCCGTCACGACTGCTCCGCTCATTTTCTTCATGCTGGCATTCGCTCCGCTGGGGGTGGAAGCGATTTACGGTCCGAAATTCGCGGGAGCCGTGCCGATGGTCACCTTTGGCCTCGGTGCCCTGGCCGTCACGGTCCTGGGCTTCGGCGGCGGCCTACACGTGACGTCATTAGTCACGATCGGCAAGGAGCGCGTTGTTTTTTTTAACCGTCTTGGGTGGGGCATTGCGAATCTTGTCGCGAATTATTTTCTGATCCGACACTGGGGAGGCTTGGGAGCGATGATCGGCACGCAACTCGCAAACTCCGGCGCGTGCGTTACTGAGAGTATGCTGGCCCAGCGCTGGATCGGTCCGAGTTTCCAACTTGGCCGGACGACGAGAATTGTGCTTATTGCATCGGCTGCCACTGCTGCAAGCTATTTGCTGACGGGCGCCTTGGCAAGTCAGGCTCCAATCTTGGCTCGATTTGCGATTGGAGCCGTGCTCACCGCCATATTCACACTTGTATTGTACTATCTATTCCGCGTTCCCGAAGCACAAAAGGTCATCGGAAGGCTTAAGGCGTTGATGGCTACTCAATGACCAATGACAAAAGACGACGCACAGCCCCAAATGTCGGATGGCATGAATTTCTATCCCTAATTTGGCCTTAGTCATTCGTCATTTGTCATTCTTCTTTCACCATTGGTGTCATTAAGTAGCACATGCCACGCATCGCAGGGGTTTCCATCGCCGTTCCTCCGAATGTACTCGAACAATCGGAGGCAAGGGCGCGCGTTCTGAAGATGTTCGGTCCGATTGCCGAGCGGCTCGCGCCGGTCTTCGATAACGCGAAGATCGATCGCCGCCATTTTGCGGCGGAGATCGAGTGGTTCGAGGTCCCGCACAGTTTTACCGAAACCAACGACCGCTATATCGCTGAGACGCTCGTACTCGCCGAGCGGGTCGTGTGCGATCTTGCCGAGCAATGCGGCATTTCTACGACGGATTTCGATGCGATCTTTTTCGTCTCGACCACGGGTCTTTCGACGCCATCTATCGATGCGCGGCTCTTCAATCGCATCCCTCTCAATCCTCACATCAAGCGAATTCCAATATGGGGGCTGGGATGTGCCGCCGGTGTTGGCGGCATTGCGCGGGCGTTCGATTATGTCAAGGCCTTTCCGCGCGAGCGAGCTTTGGTCGTTAGTGTCGAACTCTGCAGCTTTGCGTTTCAGCTTTCGGACCGTTCCAAGAGTAATGTGATCGCATCCGCCCTTTTCGGCGATGGTGCCGCCGCATGTCTTGTCGTTGGCGATGAAGTAGAGGTGGCTGGGCCTCGTGTGCTTGGCTCCCTCTCCACGACATATCGCGATACCCTCGATGTGATGGGCTGGCGAATTTCGAGTGAGGGTTTCCGCATTGTTCTCTCGCGTGATATTCCATCCATTGTGACATCTCTCGTTGCGGAGAACATACAGGAATTGCTCGCGAAGCACAAGCTCGATCTCAGTCAGATCACGCACTTCATCGCCCATCCGGGAGGAGTAAAGGTCATTGAGGCTTACGAACAGGCACTCGCGCCGTCACCCCACGCGATGCGGCATTCATACGATGTCCTACGAGCCAATGGTAATATGTCGAGCGCGACAGTTCTGTTTATTTTAAAGCGATTCTTGGAAGAGAATCACCCCGGTTCTGGCGAGTATGGCATCATCACTGCGCTCGGGCCGGGATTTAGCTCGGAGTTGGTTCTCGTTCAATGGTAATGGTCTCTGAGCTTTTTATCTTTCTGGTGGGCGGACTGATCATCGAGCGGCTCCTCGAACTGCGTGCGAGCCGACGTAATATGGCCAATCTGTTTGCCCGCGGTGGCCGTGAGCGCAGCGGCGGACACTATCCCGTTATCGTCGCCATGCATATCAGCTTCTTTTTTAGTATCATCACCGAATATCTCGTGCATGGTGGTCAATTGCCCGATTATTGGTGGGCGGCAGTGATCGTCTTCGTTCTGGCTCAACTGCTTCGACTCTGGTCGCGGCTGGTGCTGGGCGAACGGTGGACAGCTCGCATCGTGATCGTACCCGGCCAACCACTGATCGCGAGCGGACCGTATCGCTTCCTTCCACATCCAATCTATATCGCTGTCGCTTTGGAATTGCTTTCGCTGCCACTCATCTTTGGGCTGTGCTTCACAGCGATTGTCTTCACGGTTCTGAATGCCATGATGCTCCTTCTAGTGCGAATCCCAGCAGAACGGCGTGCGCTATTCGAGAAATAGTTCTGCAACTTCTGGAAGCGATCGGTCTCTATACCTGAGGGAAACATAAGTCGCCGCGGCGGCGTACTATCCTTTTAGCTTCGCGGCTTCTATTATGTGGTTGCTCGAGGCGTCTTCACACCTAATGAAACGATGATGCGTCGTACTTTTCCACTCTTGCTCCTGATCGCCGGAGCTTCGCTGATCTCCATCTCCGCGAGTGCGGGCATGCGATTGAATGTGCCGGCGCCGTTCGTTCTTCGTCCGTTCGCGATTGACACACCAAGCGTTGTCGATAGTCTGGACGAGATTGATTCGCTTATTGACTCTGCCTATTACTCTTTCGACATGCACGGGCTTTCTCACAAGCGGTGGCGAAGGCCACACGTCTTCGTGTTGAATGAGATCGACCGAAGTAAACAAGTACCGTATCGAGAAAATCCGACTTGGGTCGATTTCAATAGGGTCACTGGATTTTATCTTGGCGTTGCATCGTCCGGCATGTCGGATTTCGGTCCACACGATGAATTTGGCTTGAATGCAAGCGCCGGTTATGGATTTGCCGATAAGCGATGGGAATTTTTGTTCGGCCCGGAATTTCGTCTGCCACTGGTCAATTTTGAGAGAATGGGTCGCGACACCGTGCGGCACACGATCTTCGCGGTCCCCACGCTGGCCTTTGGTGGGGAGATACACAATGTCACATCGACCGACGATGCATGGCGCGCCGGCCGCATCGAAAATAGTGCATACGCTTTCTTCGCACGCGAGGATTTCCGCGATTATTATAAACTGGCTGGATGGAATGCCTACATTGCATTCCGGCCGAGGCGAAACAATGAGTTGCGCGTCGAATGGCGCAACGATCATTATCAGTCGCTGTCGCAGGAAGTATTCTATGGCCGCTGGGGCGGCAGCAAAGTGCTGCCGCCAAACCCGGCAGTCGCGGAAGGCGAGATGCACTCACTCGTAATCACCGACATCCGTGAAGAGGTCCATCCGCGAATTCGACGCATCGAGAATTTCTTCGGCGATCCGGTTTGGATCGAGCAACTCACGGGCGAGAGCAGTATCGTCCAGATGGAATTCGGACACATGCCGGGCTCCGATTTTGGATTCAATCGCTATCTACTCGATAGCCGCCGGTTTTTGCCCATTGCCAAAGGCCTGAGCTTCGATACTCGCCTCAGATGGGAAGCAACGACAGGTGATATCGTCGCTGCCGATGGCGCGCCACTCCGGCAAAAATTGGAGTTTCTCGGCGGGCCGAGTACGCTCCCGGCGCTCTACCGGAAGAGTCTTGTCGGAAACCGGCTCCTCTTGTTCAATACCGAAGTTCGGCTGAATCTGAATATGCTCTCTGGCATCTTCCATTCGCCGGATCTTACCCTTGTCGTCTTCAATGATTTCGGTAAAATCGGCGAGGCAGCGAACGGCGATGGTATTTTAAAAGGCTATGGCTTCAGCGGCGTTTCTTCCATTCTCTATAATGTGGGGTTCGGATTCGGCTGGACGCGAGGAATCCAGGTCGGAGCTACTTGGCCCACGAATGTCAAAGATGATCCGCGTTGGATCTTCCGCTTACAGCGAGCGTTTTAAATCAGGTCTTCCGGATTGAGGATGCTGCAACCATGGTTGCGCCAGACTTAATCGGTGGAATTCTGGTTGCGTTTGGTTCTAAAATAGCTCTGCATGATACCTGCGCACTCCGTATCCAGCGCTCCGCCGATGGTGTGGACCTGATGATTGAGTCGTGTGTCCTCCGTGAGGTGATATAGTGTCCCGCAAGCTCCAGCCTTCGGATCATAGGCGCCGAAAACAAGCTTCGGGATCCTTGCCAGGACAATCGCTCCGGCACACATCGCACAGGGTTCGATCGTGACGTACAGCGTGCACTCTGTCAGATAGCGCGATTCGAGCGCGGCGCTCGCAGCGGTGATCGCCATCATTTCCGCGTGAGCCGTTGCATCGCGGAGTTGCTCAGTCAGGTTATGGCCTTTCGCGATGACTGCATCATCGCGCACGATCACGCAGCCGATCGGCACCTCGTTCAACTCGAAGGCTTTCTCCGCCTCCCGAAGCGCCGCCTGCATCCAATACTCGTTCGAAAACACCTGCCTACGAATTACGAATTACGAATTACGAATTACGAATTACGAATTACGAATTACGAATTACGAATTCAAGGAAGCAGCGGCACTTACGTTCATTCGTAATTCTTCATTCGCCATTCGTAATTGATTTGTGGGCCCTGCAGGACTTGAACCTGCGACCAATCGATTATGAGTCGACTGCTCTAACCAACTGAGCTAAGGGCCCTATGGGTAGTTGATAGTGGAAAGTGGATAGCGGATAGTCTTAGTCTCTATCCGCTATCCACTTTCCACTATCAACTGCCCGTGAGAACTTCGCATTGCTCTGAAGGGTTGCTTCGTAATGCCTCTGAGTGTGACCGGAACCCGCGCCAGCTTGCATACGCTTGGCTGCAAGCTGAATTATGCCGAGACCTCGGCTCTGGCTCGCGGTCTTGCGGAGCAGGGGTTCTCGATTGTTCCGTTTGGCGAGCAAAGTGATGTCGTGGTGCTCAACACGTGCTCGGTCACCGAGAACGCCGAGAAGGAATGCCGCCAGTTGATTCGCCGTATCCGCCGGCAATCGCCCAAATCGAAAATCGTCGTTACGGGATGCTACGCTCAGCTTCGTCCTGAAGAAATCGCGAGTATCGATGGCGTCTCGCTCGTGCTCGGGGCCAGCGAGAAATTCAATATTTTCCAGCATCTTCCGAGTCTTACCTACAGCGCTCCGCCGCGCATTGCGGTCAGCGAAATCGAGGACGCCCACGAGTTTCACGCCGCGTCTTCGCTCGATGACCGGACCCGGGCCTTCCTGAAAATTCAGGATGGCTGCGATTACTCCTGCTCCTTCTGTACGATCCCAAAGGCCCGAGGCGCATCGCGCTCCGCTGAAGTGGAGGATATTCTCGCTCGTGCTATTGAGCTCTGTCATGATGGCTTTCACGAGATCATCCTCTCTGGCGTCAACGTTGGCGATTTTGGCCGCAAGACCGGTTCGAGTTTTCTCCAGTTGATCCGAGCGATGGACGCGGAATCCGAAATTACCGCTCGCATCCGCATTAGTTCCATCGAACCGAATTTGCTTTCGGATGAAATCATCGGCTTTGTGGCCGGCTCTGAAAAATTTTGTCCGCATTTTCACATCCCACTGCAGTCGGGCTCCTCGCGCATCTTGCGCCTCATGCAGCGCCGGTATCAACCGGATTTGTACCGTTCGCGTGTTGAAGTCATCAAGCGTCTGATGCCACACGCTGCAGTTGGCGCCGATGTCATCGTTGGATTTCCGGGTGAGACCGATCGCGATTTTATAGATACGATTCACTTCATCGAGTCGCTCGAACTCAGTTATCTTCACGTCTTCACGTATAGTGAACGGCCCGGCACCAATGCTGCCACGATGTCCGGTACCGTACCGATGCAGATTCGTCGCGATCGCAACCGAACGTTACGACTGCTCGGCGAAAAGATGAAACGATCGTTTCACGAATCGCAATGCGGCCGTGATGTAACCGTTGTGCTCGAGCCTTGCGGAGAAGGCTATAGCGAGAACTATGTTCGCGTTCGGCTGAACGATCGTGTCGCGCACGGCGCCGAGCTCGTGCGGGTCAGCCTGGATGAATGCCGAGGCGATCTCGTCCTTGCCGAACCGCTCGAAGTGCTGGCCCACCGGCGCGAGCCGCTCCTCTTGCCAATCCTCTGAAATGGCATTGCTCGATCGCCTTCGCGAGCCGCGCATCCATTTCTGGATGCTTGCTGCCATCGCGGTAATCTCTTTCATCGCCCAGCTTCTCGCGATGCACGCGCCCGATGTCTATGGCGAGCCGTATCTCATCGCTCGCAATATCGTGCATGGCAAGGGCTTCGTGTTCCTCTATCCTTACACGTTTCAAGAATCGGTCACGGCTTACGTGCCGCCACTGTATGCTTGGCTCTGCGTTCCGTTTCTCGCTTCCGGTCTTGGCGAGACGGGTATTCAGATTTTCAATTTGCTTTGCCTCCAAACGGCGTGCTTTTTCATCTATCGCTTCTTTCGGCCATACACGACTGCGAACATTTCGCTTCTGATTTTTGCCGCCGTCAGTTTTTACATTCCATTTTGGGCGCTGGCCGATGCGCTCGAACCCAACGCGCTGAACATTCTGCTGCTGGTCCTCACGGTCTTGTGTCTTGCCAATCTCTCGAAACGTCCCTCGCGAAAGCTTTGGATTGCTGTTGGCGTTCTGACCGGATTGCAACTGCTTGTCCGGCCCGACATGCTGCTGGGTGCCACGCTGTTTTCGCTGTGGCTTATCATTGTCCGGCGAAATCAGTGGCTCCAAATCGCGAAAGGCATCGCCATCGCCGCACTCGTGGCCGTTGCCATCGTTGCGCCCTGGACTATCCGGAACTACCTGACGTTTCACAAGTTCGTGCTCGTCAGTGCGAACTCCGGGATGAACCTCTTCACGGGCAACAATCCTGTTGCCACTGGCGAGTTTCGCGAGACCGGAATCACGCCGGAAAGCGAACGCATCTACCATCAGGTCCTCGACTATTCCAAGTCCCACGATCAGATCGAAGTCGATCGACTCCGATGGCAAATCGCAATGGACTGGATCAAGGCGCATCCGATGGAGGCTGCCGCGCTGGACCTGAAGAAGATCGCCTATCACTGGATTGGCCGCGCCCACACCGGCAACGAATATCGCGTCTGGACTCCGGGCCTCGCTTCGGACTGGATGAAGAACGCCTATCGCATCTTCTCGATCGTTCTGATTGCCTTTGGCGCGATTGGCCTCTTCTCGCAACGCGCCAAACCAATTCGTTCGCTGCTGCTCGTTGTCTTTCTCTATTCGACCATCGTCTCGGCAATTTTCTTCGTCCAGTCTCGCCACCGGACACTGAAGGTCGATCCCTTTTTGGTGCCGTTGGCAACCATCGGTGTGGTGATGGTAGGTGCTCGGTTGCCAAAGAACGCTCGGAGCTAATTACGTATTTATTTCTTGCGCTTCTCCCGATTCAATATTGAGCTTTATTCAAAAATTCCTAATTGAAAACAGGTGCCCAAAGTTAAAGTAAAGCTTTAACTCTCTCTTTTGAATTGTCATTTAATGAACGCCCGGTCTTCCCAATTCGCAATTCGGCATTTGAGGAAGTCCCGGACCCCCATTTCATATTTCATAATTCATATTTCATATTTTCCCCGAAAGCGGTGCCCATCACCTGATAAGTAATATAATACTATTTTTGGAGACCCATTCAAAATCAAATTTCTCTTTTTTCAATAGCCGCGTGTTCTTTCGATGTAGTTTTGAGTTGAAGGATGAGCGATCATTCCCGGAAGCACTCTGTCCGAACCGCCACCGATCTTCCCGAAGAGGCGACGATACTCTCAAGGCGCTCCGATTACGCCGGGCAAAATGTCGCCCGGAGGTCACGCTAAATTACCAACGATGATACAAGTCACACGACCTAAAGTGCAATTCGAGGAAGCCATGCTCGATAATAATTCGACCTATTTCGATACGACCATCGCCGCAGGAACATTTTCAGGCATTTTGCCTCCCCCCGATACGTCTTTTGCCGTGATCGGCCCGTACTCGAATCCTTCGTTACCCGGCGCACCCGACGTTTCGATCCTTGTACACTATTGTGCGAGTGGTTCGCTCATTAGTGCGCAAGTCTATGACATGCTTGGCAATCCGATTGGTTGGCCATCTACATTCACTTCGGACGGTCAAACGTGGGATCGCATCCCGGTTACCGCTCCTCCAGTCAGCGGCACCTATTACATCGTCGTCACGTGTGCCGGCAATTCGAAGACGCTGGGCTACACCGTCTATTGATGCGATGAGACTCCGTGCTTGGATTTGGCTGACGCTTGCAGGCTGCTCGTTCTTCGAGCAGCCTGTTGCCGCGCAGTGGCGGAAGGTCTCACATCTCGGCGACAGCATTGATTTCAACCATCGCGGAGGCGACGGCATAGGGTGTGTCTATTTCCTCGATAGGCAAGGTCTGCCAAACGTTGGCTTCGCGGGTGGCCACCACATGTGGAAGACAACGGACCGTGGCGTGAGTTGGGATACTTGTCGCCTATCCTGGCCTGCAGACTTCACAGATATTTCGTTTAGAGACACTGTCACTGGATGGGCATCGAGTATTGGTGGCTATGGCTGCTACAAAACCACGAATGGAGGGACTACTTGGTTCGCCCTATCAGTTATCGCCGGGACCTATGCTGTCTATTACAATGACTCCACTGGGAAGCTTCTGCTCGGGGCTTATGATACGACCATGCTCGTCTCAGGTGATTTGGGCGAAACGTGGCAGTCCTTGCCTGTTCAAAGTGTTGTCTCGCTCTCCTTTTCGGACGGCTCGCATGGCATCGCTTCGACGTGGCCGTATTGGGACGGGATTGCTCCATTCTATACATACGTGGATACGCAATCGTATATCTTTGTCACGTCCGATGGTGGAGCAACCTGGGACAAACGAATCCGAATCAGTCTCGATTCGCAGAATGTCTGGTGGGTTCCTACTCAGCTCCTCGCCGTGCAAGGAACGCCTACTTGTTTTGCTGTCACCGGTGGCGGAATCGTGATCTTTCGCAGCGACGATTATGGCTGGCACTGGCGCAAGATTCGTGATGACACGGCGC
Source organism: Bacteroidota bacterium (assembly GCA_030706745.1). Lineage (NCBI taxonomy): Bacteria > Pseudomonadati > Bacteroidota > Bacteroidota bacterium. The sequence goes on along the minus strand of JAUZNX010000011.1, from coordinate 54,839 downwards.
GGTTTCCGACGCAAGTGAATACCGGTGTAATCGCCGGTGACTTACGAAGACTAATGGTGCAAACCGACTCTGGTTTGTGGGTTTCGATCGACGAAGGCATAAGCTGGACTTACGACCACGGGCCAGGTTATACCGTCGTATCGAACGCGTGCAAATTCTACTGTGCAAACGGTCGCACAGTTGCCGGCGAAGTCTTTCATAACGGCGGCTACGGTGGGCTTTGGGAAGAAGACTGGGGCACGGCGGGCGTGGCAGAGCCGCCCGCCAGCCAGCTCAATTCGCTTGCCACGCCGAACCCGGCGGAAGACGTGGCGACGATTAGCTTCACGCTCGCGCAAGATGGCTTTATGAAGATCGAGTTGTTCGATGCACTGGGCCGCGTATCGGGCGCCGCCCTCCCCCGGTCTCTCCCAGAGGGAGACGAGTATTTTACAAAGGGTACTCACTCCGTCCCTATTTCGCTACGCGGCCTGCCCGCTGGTGTTTATTACGCGCGCATCAGCACGTCGTTTGGCTTTTCGCAGACGGTGATGCTTGTGAAGGAATGATCGAATCGCCGTTTTTGAGCTACCGCGGGGCACATATTTTTCCCCGATTTCCGTGTAACCTTCCGGTTCGGGCGGGGTTATAAGAACGAGCCATTGCTGCGATGGCCATTGTATTTCGGCTTCACCTGCTCCGTGATGTCACCTTCAAGGTCTGTTATATTGCTTCTCGTAGGTCTTGCGCTTTTGGCACAAGGCTCGCCGCGTGCGCAGGCGCAAAACCGGCACAATCTCGATAATCTCGGCACCGAGTTTTACCTCGCGTTCGGTCCGAACCTGGGCGCGAACGACCAAAGCAATGTGATGGACCTCTACATCACCGGCCACACGCACGCGCATGGAAAAGTGGAAGTGCCCGCGCTCGGCGTGTCGCAGACGTTCACGATCACACCGGGGCAGATCCAGACGATCGAGCTGCCGAATGGCAATAATGGCAACCCGTCGGTCGAAGTGACGACCGACGAGCAAATCGTGCGCGGCATGGCTGTGCATGTCACGAGCGATAGCGAAGTTGCAGTCTTTGGTCTGAATCACAAGTTCTACTCGAGCGATGCCTTCATGGGTTTGCCGAACGATGTGCTCGGCACCGAATACCGGACGATGTGCTATCAGGCCGGTACATTCGGCGGAATGAACGGCGTGCAGTATACACCGAGCGAGTTTTGGATCGTCAGCATCCAGGACTCGACGAACGTAAAGATTACGCTTGCGGACCGGTCCGCCGGTGGTGTTCAGCGCAATACACCGCAATCGGTCTTGCTGATGAAGGGCGATATCTATCTTGTCCAGGGCGTGGCCCAGCGGGGCAACGACCTGACGGGCAGCCTCATCGAGTCCGACCGGCCTATCGCGGTGTTTAGCGGTCACCAGCGGACGAATATCCCGGATACAGCACTGAACTCCGATGGCGATCCAAGCCGAGACCATCTGGTTGAGGAGCTACCTCCGGTGAGCGCGTGGGGCGATTCGGCGCTCGTCGTGCCCTTCGCAACCGCAGATTTGCCCGATCTTGTCCGCGTCCTCTGCGCGGAGGATTCCACCGAGATTTCTGTCAACGGCACGAGTGTCGGCTCCTACAATGCCGGTCAGTTTTACGAGATCACGCATCTCGCCGGCGTGACTGATATTCGCGCCTCGAAGCCGATCTTAGTCGGGCAATACATGCATACGAGCCTGGGAGGACTTAACCAGAATGGTCCACAAGCTTACGGCGATCCGGCGCTGGCGCTGGTGTTTCCCGTCGAGCAGTTCACCACATCGTACACGATCGTCAGCATCGTCGACCAGTTCTCTTTTAGCGGCAACTTCGTCAATATTGTCGTGCCAACGGACAGCATCTCGAGCATGCAGCTCGATGGTCAGCCGATGGACCCGGCGGAATTTCACCCGATCGCAAACAGCCGCTACGCCTACGCGCAGCACTCACTCGAGCAGGGGACCCACAACATCACCGGCGGTGCGCCGTTCGGCGTGACGGTCTATGCGCTCGGGCCGGTCGATAGTTATGCTTATACCGGTGGTACACTACTCAAGACCATCACGCCGCTGAAGACCGTTGGTCTGAGTATTGATTTCGGCGATCGCGTCCTGGGGGCAGCGCCCGGATATGCCGGGACGTTCGATACGACCGTTACCCTCATCAATGTCTCCGAAGATACCGTCAATATCTACTCCTTCCCGAAGCGGATTCAGGACACCGATCGATTCGATGTCAAGTTGGGGGCACCGGTACTTCCGCTGATGATATCGCCTTTGACGACAGATTCCTTCACGATTCAATTTACACCACACGAAGTCAACCGCCGGATGCACACGCAGATTACGGCGAAGACCGATCATCTGCGGGCGTATGTCGTCGATGTTTATGGTCGTGGGGTAGTAGGGGAGCTGGGCATCTTTCGTGATAGCACGAAAATATATAATATCGATACGCTTGATTTTGGCACATTCACAAAGGACGATGTGCCGAAAGATTCGGTAGTTTATATCGGTAATGCCGGTCTGGCAAAGCTCACGATCAATTCCGTTGCGATCGTGGGCGCAACGAACAATGATTTCTCGATGACGGGATTTGCCGTACATGACTCGACGGTCGATACTCCGTTTACAATTGCGCAGGCGCCGTCAACGCCGGCTGTGGTCGGGGTGCGGTTTACACCAAACGGGGCCATGAGCAATGGCTTGCGATCGGCGCAACTCACGGTGACATCCGGCAGTACCGTCCACACGGTCGTGCTCCTTGCCCGGATGGAGACGATTTATCCGATGACGCAATCGACGGCGAGCATTCCATACGGTTCCGCGCTGGTCTGCGATGACATCCCGAACACATTGACCGTGACGAATCCGAATGACGTGGCGGTCACGCTGTTGGGTACATCGATCGCTGGCCCGAATGGTGGCGATTTTACTGTCACGACACCGACGCCGATTCTGATTGCCCCGCACGGTTCGACCGATCTCAGCGTACACTTCAAACCAGCCAGCGGCACAACCATAAACCGGCAAGCCACGCTCACGCTGCAGTTCGATCTGCCCAAGAAGGACACCGTTCCGCACGTCATCAACCTGACCGGTACGGCGACCAAGCGTCAACTGGGTTTTGCGGCATCGCAACATATTCATGTCAATGGCACCGATCCGTTCAGCATGCCGATCTATGCGACGGCCGACCTGACTCCTTATAATGCCAGTGGCTACATGATTCGACTCAGTTATGACTCGGTGAATCTCAAGCTTGTGGATGTCGCCACTGCGGGGACGTTGACTCCGCAAGGCACATCGTTTCCCTTTGCCGTTTTTTCCAAGCCGCCGGGACATGATACGGTGATCTTCGAGCAATCCGAAAGTAATTCCATTCCGATTGCCGGCGGCGGACCGAGCAGCAGGCCGCTCATCTGGCTGAAATTTCAGCCCGCGCATGCTAATGATGGAAAGTCCAGTGACAGCTCCTTCACGATTGCCTATGATATTACGCTGAACGGCATGAATATCACCTCACGGTGTTTCGATCTGGTGGTCGTGCCGGGTCAGGTGGAGATTATTTCCTCGTGTGCCTCGCCATCGCTCACACCGGCGGATCAGCTCCCGCCAACAACAGTCCTGGCGCAGCCAACGCCCGATCCATTCCAACAATCGACCACGATGGAATATGGCGTGGCGGCCGATGGGCCCGTAAAGATCGAAGTGCTCGACGCGACTGGCCGCGTACGTCGCACGTTGGTCGATGGGTTTGTGAAAGCTGGTCGATATACTGCAACACTCTCTGGAGAGGACCTCCCATCAGCAGCATACTTCATTCGGATAACCGCGCCGGATGTTAAGGGAGAGTACCGGCGGGTCAGAAGAGTCGTGCTGGCGAGATAAATGATAGAACGGATCGGCCCAATGCGACCGATCCGTCCAAGCGAATCAATTCCGACGGCTTATGCTGCGTCGATTCCGCCGTTCTTCCATTCGTCCACATGCTCCGGTGCGATGACCGTCCGGGCACACTTGAAGCATGACTCGTACCACTCCGTTTTATCAAAGCGATCGCGACCCGGGAAGAAATATTTCTCTTCATCGGTCATCGAGTGCAAACCGGTCGTAACACGTGGCTCAGTTTGTGTTACGTGCGATTGTGTTACCGTAGCACGCGACAGACTGCGTTGCATGGCGGCGTTGTGCGAATGAGTCGCGGGCGAAGTGGTGGTCAGCGAAGCGGCAAGTGCAATTGTTGTTAGAATCATAAAGAACATTCTCCTACAAAAAACCTTTTTGTGGCATCAGCCCAAAGCGGGTCGGGTGCCGCACAACCGAATCGATCCGAACGAGAGCAGATCCTACTGTCAACACGGAGGGGGCGATCCATCCTCTGCGTGTTACCGGATACTGCACAGCCAACTGTCACTAAGCGGTTGGAGAAAGTGTTAGTCTCCCCACACGTTCGAGACAAAGAAACAGCAAATGATCCCTCGTTACACTCGCCCCGAAATGGGAGCTATCTGGACCGACGAGAACAGGTACCGGATCTGGCTTGAAATCGAACTCCTTGCTACTTGTAAGCAGGAGGAACTTGGCATCGTTCCCGAAGGAACGTCCGGAAAAATACGTGAGAAAGCGCGTTTCGATCCGGCAAGAATTGATGAGATCGAGCGCGAGACCAAGCACGATGTTATCGCGTTTTTGACCAATATTGCCGAATCTGCCGGCCCCGACACCCGGTATCTGCATCTGGGAATGACATCCAGCGATGTTGTCGATACGGCATTTTCCGTCCAACTCGTCCAGGCTGGCAGGCTGATTCTGGATGATATTTCGCAACTGATCAAGGCGCTCGGAGCGCGGGCACGCGAGTTCAAATACACACCCATTATTGGTCGCACGCATGGAATACACGCCGAACCGACGACCTTTGGACTCAAGCTCGCGGTGTTTTATGATGAGATGAACCGTGCAAAGGTACGGATGGAACGTGCCGTCACCAACATGGCAGTTGGGAAGATCTCTGGCGCCGTCGGAACATTCGAGCACCTGGATCCCAGTGTCGAAGAATTTGTCTGCGCAAAAATGGGACTGCGACCGGCACCAGTTTCGACACAGATCGTGCAACGCGATCATCATGCCGAGTATTTTACAGTGCTTGCGCTTGTCGCGTCCAGTCTTGAAAAGATCGCCGTGGAACTCCGGCATTTGCAACGCACAGAAGTGCGGGAAGTCGAAGAATATTTCTCGAAAGGGCAGAAGGGATCAAGTGCAATGCCACACAAACGAAATCCCATTACGCTCGAACGCGTCTCCGGCCTTGCGCGACTCATGCGTGGCTATGCGATGACCGCCATGGAAAATGTGGCACTCTGGCACGAGCGCGATATTTCGCACTCTTCCACAGAACGTGTTATCGCGCCGGATGCGACCATCGCGCTCGACTATATGCTCGAACTCATGACGCGCACGATTCGGACGATGTTCGTCTATCCCGAGGCGATGCGCCGTAATCTGGATCTAACGCGTGGCCTTGTCTTTAGCCAGCCGGTGCTGCTGGCACTCGCCAAGAGTGGACTCACACGTGAGCAAGCTTATTCGATCGTGCAGCGCAATGCCATGCAGGTCTGGGAGCTTGCGGCCAGCGGGTCACAGCCCGAAATAACCTTCCGCTCGCTGCTCGATAAGGATGCCGACGTTCAAAAGCGATTGACCCCGCAGGATCTCGACCATGCGTTCGATCCCAAATGGGCGGCGCGTTCGGTCGATCTGATCTTTGAACGCGTCGGGCTGTAAGCTAAACTTTTTTTTCGGATCGTACGTCTTCAGAGAATAACCGAATACGGTCATGCGCATACAATTCTATGTTCTGCTGCTCCTCGTATTGTTTCTGAGTCCCGCGCTCGTGCTTCACGCGCAACCGAATCTTGGTGGTTCGATCGGACTGGACGCGATGCCGGATGATAACGAGGGCATCTGCACGCATCCAATGTTTCAAGTCACCAATCCGGCGGATTTCAACTCCACCGGACTGCCCGAAGGCGTTGCGATTCCTGATTTCACGTTTTACACGATGGATAGTGTGCCGGTCACTGCGAGCAAATTGCTCGCGACCGGTAAGCCGCTCGTGTTGATCTCGGCGAGTTATACGTGCGATGTATTCCGGAATCAAATCCCGCAAATCAATCAATTGGTCACCAATTACGGAAATGCCGTTTCAATCTATCTTGTTTATACGATCGAAGCGCATCCAATCGTCGATACATGCGTCTATGTGAGCCGGAATTGGGTCGTTCGACAGGACTCGACGGATCATGTCCTGTATCGCGAGCCCAAAACCTATGGCGAGCGCAAAGCTCTTATCGATACGATGCTGCGGCGTCAGACGGACCCGGCAATCAAAGCGCCGATCATTATCGATGGGCCGTGCAATGATTGGTGGCGCACGTTTGGGCACGCGCCAAATTGTGCTTATCTGATCGATCCAAACGGGAAAGTTGTCACCTATCAGGGTTGGTTCAACGATTCGCAAAGTCCTTCACCAACATACTTATTTCAGGCAATTGATAAACTTCTGGGCAATGCATCAGTCCAGCAGACCGAGCCAACGCCCGCATCTGTTTGGCCGAATCCGGTGCCGATGGGTAGCATGCTTCACGTGACACAGATGTCTTCGAACGCAAGGTTCATACTCAGCGATGTGCTCGGGCGGTCCGTGCTTGCGGAGGGAGTTAATGCGGATGGCTCTGTCTCACTCCAATCGACAGCACCCGGCGCCTACTATTACCGGCTTGAAACTGGCGGCTCGGTCACGGCTGGAAGGTTGATTGTATCGCCGTGATGCTTGCCGGGCGGTTTCAGCGTCCGTGGTTCCTTGCTCCGCTCGCTTTGCTGCTCTATTTGGCGGTGAGCGGGTTGTTTAATATCAGTATCCTCGTAGCGTTCTATGTTGCGGTCTTGCTGGTTATCATCGGTACCCCTCTTGCAATTATTGTCCGGCTTACTGAAAAGGCCGGGCAACCGCATGTAAGCTCAATTCGAGATGTACTCGCCCTTTTCTCGCTGGCGCTTCTCCACCTAGCGCTTTACAATCTGATCCAATTTCACTGGCTCGCGGATGGCTCGATCGTTACACGCGGTTTATTCGGTGTAGACATCCCGTTTCTGGCCGGTGAAGTCCATGGCATCCGCCTGTTCGGCACACTCCGCGACTTGCATCAATTCGGAACCCCGTGGCAGTATCACGACGCGCTCTACCGGCTGCTAGCGCTTTTTCCGCGCGAGGAAACGCTGCCCGATCTTGCGTTTACGGCGCCGCTCGTTGGTTATACGTTGCTCGGTTTCTCCGTCCTTGCCCTTGCCCGGCGCCTAACAGAGAACAGCACTGCTGCCTGGGCGACCGTCGCAGCATGGTTTCTCGTTTCGGGATTTGCTGGCCTCGATCAAAGCAGTTACGCCCTGAGTCCGTCATTTGTCTTCGGCAGCCTCATCTTCGTGTGCATTCTGCTCTTGCTCGATGCGCGAAGTGAGGACATGAGTGGCCCACGGCGCGTGGTGTTTGATCTGGCAATCGCAGCTTTGCTCCTTTTGCTGGCTGAGACGAAGCTAACAACGTTCGTTGTGCTCGCTGCTGGTCTTGGCGTGCTCAGCATCCTTGCGTTGTTTCGGAAGCGATGTCGATGGGCGGTCGAGATGGTTACGATTCTGGCAGTACCAACGATTTTGCTCGCGCTTCAATCGAAGCCAAATCCGCTCATGCCGGCGGGGGATTTTCTCGTCGGCGCCCCGCTTCTGGGATATGGTAATCATCTTGCGACGCTACTCCACATGCCAACGGAAGCGTTGGACCCGGTATCACATGGCCTCTCCTTCACATGGCGTTCGCTACTGATCGTACCATTCTTCCTCCTTCATTTCATTCGCTTCACGATCGGCGATCCCCGCATTCTGGCGGCGATCATCTCGCTCATCTTTGTCTCGGGCAGGATCAAGAGCGACGTTCATCGGTTATGCGTTGTGCTCGTGCCAGTCGGATTTCTGATGCCCGTCATCTATTCACCCGCGTGGTATCCGCTGGCGCTGTCGTTTTATGCACCACTCGTAAGCACTCAGGCGGCGATACTAATCACAGTGCCCTTTGCATTCGGAATGGTTCGGGGGACGGGCCAACCGCGGCGAATGATTCCAGCCGCAGCAATTGGCATGCTGCTACTCCTTGGCTTCCTTGCCAATGGCTGGTCGGTCGTGATGCAAGATCGCGCACCCAAAGATATTGTTGGAGCGGACTTCATCCGTGCGGTGAGGAGCATCGCCAACGAGAGCGATTCTGGCGTCGTTGTTACTCGAAGATTCGATTACGAACAGCCTGGGGACGAGTCATACTTTTGGTACGCCGCACTTTCAACGCACCCGGTGGTATCGGAAGGGGCAAAATACGGCTCCTTGCTCGCGGCAGTTGCAGATACGGACTCTGCGAAGGGACTGCATCGTGTTACGGAGGCAGAACGGCTGCTGCACGTTCGCCGTGCTCTGCTGGATACGATTTACCAGTGTGCTGACTCAGCCCGGGTTGCCGAAGTGCTAAGGACACTTCATGTGGGCTATCTGGTGGAAGATAGGACGGACCATGGATCGCATGGGACCAATGAGTCCCATTTTCCCGTTGCTGATTTGGTATTCTCAGACTCCGCCTGCACGATCTGGAGGATTCGCCCGTAACGCAAAAAACCCGCTCAGAAAAGCGGGTTCTATAAAAAACCAGTTAAAGAAGCGTTACGCTTGCTCTTCCTGAATGCGCATCTGGCGTCGCGCAGCGCGCTGGCGGAGCATCTTGTTTTTCACAGATGGCTTCTCAAATGCCGTCCGGCGGCGGTATTCCTTCAGGATTCCGGCGCGCTCGTACTTCTTCTTAAAACGGCGGAGGGCTCGATCGATCGGCTCATGCTCCTGGACTACAATTCCTACCACGCTATTTCTTATCTCCTTTTCAATTGGGACGTGGTAAACCGCATTCCCTTTCTCAGGGTTCCGTGGATTTCCGAGGAAGGAATTCCGAGGAAGCTCGCCCCGAAGCTGCGTGCCCCAAATTACTCGATTATCAGTTCCACCGGGCAATGGTCGCTGCCCATGACATCTGGGTAGATTGCGGCCTGTTTCACGCGGGACATAAGTCCCTCGGTCACGAAGAAATAGTCAATTCTCCAGCCCACATTGCGCTCGCGAGCTTGCCGGAAGTTATCCCAATAGGTGTACTGCTCAGGCTTTTGGTTGTTGGCCCGGAAGGCATCGACATAACCCATATCCGTGATTTTGTCGAGCCAGGCCCGCTCCTCGGGCAAGAATCCTGACTGCCGCGACCACTCTTTCGGTCGCGCCACGTCGATCTCCTTGTGCGCCGTGTTGACATCGCCGCAAATGACGATTTCGCGCCCTTCGGAGCGCAACTCCTGCCACTGATCGAGGAGGTGATCGTAAAAGTCCAATTTGTAGCGAACGCGCTCGGGACCACGACCGCCATTCGGGAAATAAATATTATAGAGGACGAAATCACCAAAGTCCGCCGAGATTACACGGCCTTCGGCGTCGAACCGCGTTGCACCACAGCCCGAAATAACCTGCGCGGGTTTCTGCCGGGTGTAAATCGCAACGCCCGAATAACCTTTCTTTTCCGCGCTGACGAAGTGCGCGTCATAGCCACTGACAGCGAGCAGCGCCTCGTCAAGTTGCTCCGGCGAAGCTTTGGTCTCTTGTAGGCACATAACATCGGGATCCTCTCGCTTCAGGTAGTCGAGGAAGCCCTTTTTTTGCGCGGCACGGATGCCGTTGACGTTCCAGGAAAGAAGGCGCATATGGGAAGTGCTGAGTGCTAAGGCGCTCAGTAACAATGTTCTCCGATGCAAACTCTGTTCCTTATATTTTTCTTCCCCGAGATGAAGAAGCCCGGCGGGTGGCCGAACTTTCGTAAAGTCTCATGCGGCTGCGTTTTCAATGTCCTTTTGCACGGCTTCCGAATACGACCGGGACAACAACCTCTTTGCCATTGCGAAGCACCTTGAAATTGGTCAAGTCGCCTGGTTTGTGCTTGGCCAGAGCGTTTGTGTAGTCATAAATTGTGTGGATTGTCATGTCGCCAACGAGGATAATCACATCACCCTTGGCGAGCCCTGCAATTTCGGCCGGCGAGTTCTCGGTGATATCAGAGATTCTTAAGCCGTCGCCATCGTAGCCATAATCGGGTACGCCACCAACATATACGCTAAAGGATGCGGCCTTCTGTTCGGTGTCGCCAGCGGGACGCGAAAACGGAATTTTGTCCGGGCGGTTGGCTAGATCGAGCAAAATGGACTCGACGAATTTTGCGACCCGCACCTCACCATCGGCATTAATCTTCTCTTTCGTATCTGTGGCTTTGTGGTAGTCCGGATGGAATCCGGTGAAGAAGAAGAGGACCGGTACATCCTTCGAATAGAATTTCGCATGATCGCTCGGTCCGGTGCCCTTTTGAAAATACTTGAGATGCAGAGTCGCCGGAGCGTTCAAGCTATCGACCAGCCCACGAAAGACTGGTGACGTACCGACCCCTTCGAGGATCAGGGTGCTATCCTGCATCCGGCCGATCATGTCCATGTTCAGCATGGCCTGGACTTTTGTGAGCGGAGTGATCGGGTGTTCGGTGTAGTAGGCGCTTCCGAAGAGACCTTCTTCTTCACCGGAAAATGCAATGAAGATAATATCGCGCTTTGGCTTAATATTGCCCTCCCGTAGGTTTTCAGCAATTTCCAGGAGCCCGGTCACACCACTCGCATTATCATCCGCCCCATAATGGATCGCATGGACCGTATCGAGAGCGAATGGCCCGCCCATGCCAAGATGGTCATAATGAGCCCCGATAACGACAGATTCATCTTTCAACCTGGGGTCGGTGCCGCGGATTAATCCGATCACGTTCATGGCACGAGTGTGCTCATGCTTCGAGGTATCGAGCGCATGTTCGGAAAAATCAAACGGCTGTTCGTATTCTGCGGAGGTTCCAGCATGGGAGAGTCCGATGCGCTGGAACTCGGACGAGATATATCTCGCAGCCTTCTCTGCGCCCGGCTCGCCCGTGCGACGCCCTGCAAGCGAATCGCTGGCGAGGATGGACTCGCGCTCCATGACATCGTGTGCGGTGATCGCGGCGGAAGTCTTGACCTTCGGTGCCTGACCGGCGGCCCATGGGACCCACGTGACGCATAGGACCCACAGGACACATTGGATTAACTGGGGAGGACGAAGCGCAGAACTGCGCGGCTTAGTGTTTGCCATTGAGTGTGGTTATGTCTTTCAAAAGCTCCTCGCTATGGACGCGCGCATTCACATTGTGATACACGTGTGCAATCTTGCCGTCCTTGCCGATGAGGAATGACCATCGATTGGCATGATGTCCGTTGACGGGTACTCCATAGGCATCAATGATCTTGCGGTCGGTATCGACAAGCAGTGGGAAATTCAGATGGTCCTTCTCGGTGAACTGCTTGTGCATTTCGATCGGGTCCATCGAGACTCCGAGGACAACCGTGTTCTCGGCTTTGTATTTGGCATTGTCGTCGCGGAAGTTGCACGCTTCAATCGTGCAGCCGCCTGTCATGTCTTCGGGATAGAAATACAGCACGACATTGGATTTGCCCTTATAATCGTGCAAGGAAACATGCGATCCATCGGTGATCTGAGCAGTGAAGTCCGGGGCGGTATCGCCGGGTGCAAGAACGACTGGTTGAACGTTGGCTGAAAGTGTCATGTTAAATAGTGCGACAAGTAAAGGTATCATAGTTTAGAGGTTTCATCGTAGCGCAGGAAAACGCCGGACGCGCGAGATACATTTCCCCTGGTTTCCCATCCAGCAAGCCCCGTGCCGCAGCCCACATCTACCACCACATCACCCTATAGGCTTGTCCTGCTCATTTGCGGGCTGATCCTCATTCGATTTCTGTATAGCCTTACATCGGAATTCTGGTTTCCGGATCAGGATGTGCTGCAAATCTATCTGATCGGACTCAAGTCGTTTGCGACACACTCATATCCCTATTTCGGGGCCGATCTCGTCTACAATGGCTCGCAGATTCCCGGCGCGCTGCAAGGCTATGTAGTCTCGGTGGGATGGTACTTCTGGAAAATCCCGGAGGCGCCGTTCATCGTGCTGAATGTGCTGCTCGATTTGAGCTTGGGTTTTCTTGCATGGTATGCCTCGAAACGGTTGCCCGATCTTTCGCGAGTCTTTATTTGGTGCTACGTTTTTCTGATTCCGTGGTCGCTTTGCTTTTTTTCTCGCATTGTCAATCCATCGTATGTAATCGTTGGCGCGATCTTATTCTTCATCGCATTCTTTGAATCGCATCCAACGCTGCGCATCGGTGTGATGCCGCAATGGCCCTGCTTTTTCCTGATGGGATTCGCGATTTTCTGGATCATGCAGCTTCACCTCTCGTGGGTGTTGCTTGGGCCATTCACGGCTGTTGCATTCTTCTATTTGCTGCGGACGAAGAACATTCGGATTATTCTGACGGGTATCCTCGCATTTCTTGCTGGGTGTCTGACGACCGGCAGTCTTCTTATGCCCACACTGCTCACGTATGGTTTGGCTCCGGCCTCCGCCTCTGGTGGGCAGACACAAAGCACAGTTGGGATGGTGCAGGTCAATTTCGAGAATGCGAAGGATCTGTTCCGAATTCTTAGTATTTACTTCGCATATGCCAGCTTCGAAGTCTCACGCTTCATCGGGGCGCATACGCCAGAACGCCTGCAATTCCTGAAGGATTATTGGTGGGCAGCGCCATTCACGGTGTTCGTGGCATTGATTGGCGTTGCACAATTGCTCTTTTTGGTTTTTCGATCCATTCGACCGGGCCGTAAAGATACGATGTTTCGCCATGTGAGTCATGGGGTCCTATCAGGACTTGGTATACTTTACGCGAGTTCGCTTTTCTCCAAAGTGCAGGTTCCGGCGCACGGAGCAGTGTTGCTCTTTCCACTTGTTGTGCTATTTGCCTTACATGCCTTTCACGAACCGATGCGAAAGCAATGGATTCGCAGGACGATGTACACGGCGTTTGCATCAGCAACCATCATGTATGGTGCGATCGCATGGAAGAATTACACAACGATCTCCATGTACACCAATAGAGAACCCATTGTCCGGGCACTCGCACAGGAAGATTACACTATCGTGGGTCGTCGCCGGTACGAGAAAGAGTTTGATCCGAAGGCTGTGTCGCTCAAGCCTTAGGCGAGTAGTCGTAAAACCCTCGGCCTGTCTTCTTGCCGAGTAAATTTGCTTCGACCATCTTCTGTTGCACCAAGTGCGGGCGGAAGCGCGGCTCCTGGAAGAACTGGTCATAGACCGATTGCGTAACGGCAAGGTTCACGTCGATGCCGATCAGGTCCATCAACTCGAACGGCCCCATCGCAAAACCGTTGGCCTTCATAATGCGATCGATTTGCGCGTGCGTCGCAATGCCATCACCAAGCAGCCGGAATGCTTCGCCATAGAAATTGCGAGCGACGCGATTGACGATAAAACCAGGCGTATCCTTGGCAAGTACCGGCGTCTTTCCTAATTGCTTGATATAGCCTTCGGCGCGGTACATCACGTCGTCGGTTGTCTCGTGTCCACGAACGATTTCGACCAACTTCATAAGATGCGCCGGGTTGAAGAAGTGCAGGCCTAGCACCCGATCCGGCTTACGTGTTGCACTGGCAACTGCGGATATCGAGAGCGAAGATGTATTCGTTGCGAGCAGGCAATCTTCGCCGACCATGTCGCCCAGCTTTGAGAATAAGTCCTGTTTTATTTCGAGTTTTTCGATCGCGGCCTCGATGACGAGTTCGGCAGTCTTCAGATGATCGAAGTGCGAGGTGGTCCGGATGCGCAGTGCGGCTTCGTTCGCTTCCTTGTGCGTGAGTTTGCCGCGCTCCACCATCTTATCCGTCATGCTACCGACTGAGCGGTACGCGCGTTGCAAAAAGCCGTCTGCAATGTCGTAGAGCACGACCTCATAGCCCGCGAGCGCGCTCGAAAGCGCAATGCCGGTCCCCATGGTGCCAGCGCCGATAATGCCAATCGTTTTCATAGATTAAGGCCAACGTACTGTCGGCAACGTTAGCTCCACTCGGAGTGGCTCAGTCTATTGAGAAAGCTTCATCACTTTTCCGCCTCGAATCCAGTTGTCGCCTTGTACGATATACCAATAAAATCCCGCCGGAAGAGATGTGACATCCAGATCAAACGTGTTCGTGCCTTCGCCGCAATCGCGTCGAACGGCTCTGACCTGCCGTCCGCCGATATCGAACAATGAGATACTTACGGGGCTAGACGTTGTCAGTGAACAAAGAACGTGTATGCCAGCAATAAACGGATCAGGGGTCAATTCAACCACCTTTACTTTTGGATCACTGCTCACTTCATTAAGTGGCAGAATACCCGTACCACCAATTTTGGTCCCGCCGACACGATCTCCGCCACATGTGCGAACACCACCCAAGTGCATATCAATACCCACGGTGGTGGAGTCAGGTCCTAATCGTTGTGGCGCAAAGTAGAGGTCAAAATATCGGGCCGACGGATCAGCCGGCTTTGAAGAATTGACAAGATCGAAGCGACCGTCATCAGGATAATAGCCATGAGTGATGGAAATGCTAGGACAAAACCACAAGTCCGAGTATAATCCAATGCGTGCGATTAGCGCTCTATCTCCCAGCGTAACGGAATCCACGAATTGGTGGTCGATGAAGACATTGTAATTATGGAATTGTCCAAAGCATGGAACCGCTATCATGGATGGCACCCAAAGTAGTACCCAAGCGTATCTGTTCATGTCTCAATATACGTCTGAAACGGATTGATTGCAAGGTCACAAATCCATACCCTTGAGAACCGTAGTGCATAGCTTAACTAATCGCGTGCTGTCACGGTTGTCCTTTTATGTCCGAACAGGTGCCCATCAACGAGGGATTAACGGTTGCTCCGAAGCGCTTCGTGCTCAAGCGAGCGGCCGATCTCGCCCAAATTGATGAATCGCGCTTCAAAGTCCGTTACGAGCAGGAGCTGAATCCGGCACAATTCGAGGCCGTTAAACACAAGGATGGTCCTGCTCTTGTCATTGCTGGCGCCGGTACTGGCAAGACACGCACGCTGACCTATCGCGTCGCACGCTTGGTCGAGCAGGGGGTCGATCCCAAGTCGATCTTACTGCTGACATTCACCCGCCGCGCCTCGCAGGAGATGCTTCGGCGTGCATCGGCACTGCTGCATGATCGCGCTGCCGAAAACGTTGCCGGTGGCACATTCCACTCGTTTGCGAATCTCACGCTCCGCAAGTATGCCGCCGTTATCGGATTCTCCAATAATTTTTCGATTCTCGATGCCGGCGATTCGCACGATGTGATTAATCTGCTTCGCTCACAGATGGGCGTTGCGACAGCGCGCCGTCGCTTCCCGAAGAAGACAACGCTTGGCGCGATGTTCTCGCTTGCCGTTAATCGCCTAATGTCGGTCGAGGAAGTTGTCGAGAATGATTTCCCGCATTTCCGCGAGGATCTGGGCGATATCCTTCGCCTGCATGGCGCGTATCATGCCTACAAGCGCAAGGCGAACGCGATGGACTACGACGATCTGCTGACGAACCTCGTGCTCCTGTTGGAGACCGACGAGAAGATCCGCCGTTCGGTCGCGCAGAAATATCGATACATCATGGTCGATGAGTATCAGGACGTCAATCGTCTGCAAGCCCGCATTGTGCAGTTACTCTCTGGTGATGATTCATCTCGCGCGAATGTGATGGTCGTTGGCGATGATGCACAGTCCATCTATCGGTTCCGTGGCGCGGAAGTCGAGAACATTTTCGATTTTCCGAAAGAGTATCCGGGCGCGAAGATCATTCCGCTCGAAGAGAATTATCGCTCGACGCAGCCGATCCTTACGATGACGAATCACATCATCTCGCTTGCGGCCCGGCGATATGAGAAGACGCTCTTCACCCGCTCGGTGCGCGGCGAGATGCCGCAGGTCGTTTGCGCCGAAAGCGAAGCTCAACAATCGCTCTACGTCGTCGAGAAAATTCTGGAATATCGCGAGATGGGCGTGGGCCTGAACGACATCGCTGTGCTGTTTCGGTCGGGATATATGTCGTTCGATCTCGAACTCGAACTGCAGCGCGCAAACATCCCGTTCCAAAAATTCGGCGGCATGAAGTTTATCGAGACGTCGCACATCAAGGACCTCACCGCGATGCTCCGCGTCATTGAAAATCCGAAAGATGCTGTAAGCTGGTTTCGGATTTTACTGCTTCATGATGGTGTCGGTCCAAAAACCGCGGAGCGCATCGTCAATCAAATTGTCGATTCTGGTTTTGGATTTCGTACTTCCGATATTGATAGCGAAGAGGCTGCTTCGCCATCGAGTCCGGCGCCGAAAGTATCGTCCGCAATTCAGGATTTGTTCGGCGCTCTGAAGTTTGTTGCCAGCGAACGCATGACGCCGCCCGAAAAAGTCGAGCATCTGATCGAGTACTATAAGCCCATTCTGCGCCGAAAATACGATGATTACCAGAAGCGCGAGAAGGACATCGAGACGTTTCAGCTTATTACGGAACGCTATCGCTCACTGACTTCGCTTCTCAGCGATCTCTCGCTCGATCCGCCAAGCGAATCGCTCACGGACATCGAAGAGACCACGAAGGACAACGAAATCCTGACACTTAGCACGATCCACTCTGCGAAGGGCCTCGAGTGGAACGCAGTTATTATCACGAATTGCCTCGATGGCCGCTTCCCATCGGTCCACGCCGCGCGCGATCAGGAAGATTTGGAGGAAGAGCGCCGCCTTATGTACGTCGCCGCCACGCGCGCGAAGGAGCATCTCATCATCACGTATCCGACCAATCTCTACGATCGCGAATCAGGGATCGTCCTCTCGAAACCGAGCCGGTTCATTGATGGAGTGGTCGAAAAAGAACTTGCCGAAGGGTGGGTGATTGCGCAGGAGTAGATCGCTCAGCGTGATCGGTAACCATCGGCGTCATCCCGATTCAGTCGTCGAATCCTTTTCCTTTAAGTATTTTCGGTATGTATTTCTCAACCCGTGCCTCTCGAGTTTTGGATTGTTTGGCTGTGGAGAAGTAGTAAAGGTATCCTCGTTCCCGTCCCGGTGTAAGTGCCTCAAAAGCGGTCTTCAGGTTTGGGCTTGCATCTAACCTGCTTTGAAATTCTTCAGGAACAGCGTATTCAGAAGTCTCCTTATGCTTCACTTTCAATCCGGCCTTTTCCACTTCTATGGCTTGGCGGATATAGGCTTTTAAGATAGGCTCCAACTCGATAATTTCTCGAAGGTGGGTAAACCGAATCTGGCGTGCGGCCTGCACATTTTTCGTTTGCTGGATGAGAATTGCCTCCGGATCATCCAACAAGGCACCTTTCATGAAGAGAAGCGCACAGTATTCCTTAAATCCATGGATCAGGACGATGTTTCTCCCGTCAATCGTGTAGCAAGGTTGGCCCCACTTCAACTCTTCGGTCAGCCCACAGTCAAGAACGATCGTTCTCAGCTTCTCATACTCTTTCTGCCACGTTTTGGCATTCTTGAGGAAAAAATCGACCTTGGGGTTCTTTCCATCCATTGATTCTTTGGATTACAGTGAGCGTCGAAGTCATGGATTCGCGAAGTGAACCCCTTCCACCCTATACAACAAGGTTTGACACTCCCGGCATCGCAAATTTTCAATGAATTTTTGAAAATCGTTTTTAGCTAGAGGTCGCGCGCGACGTGCGCGACCTCTGCCGATCACTTAATTCGATGAGGCGGGGACCTTCCCGTCCTTCTTGAGATATTCGGAGAGAATATCGGGGGCTTTCTCCAGCAATGCGTTCAACCCTTTGTTCGACTTTGTCGATACGAAGTTGATCATGTCCCCTCGCGTGACGAGGAATCCGATCGGTTCGATTCCCGTCCCCGCTCCGGCTCCGGAGCCCTCGCCCTTACCCTTGCCGTTTTTCGGTGCGTCGCCTTCGCCTTCTCCGCCGCCGAATCCGAACCCGAGTCCCACACGGATGACCGGCACGCAGGTGAACTCGCCAAGCTGGAATTGATCTCCGATGACGGTCTCCGTTTTTGCTTCACTCTTCAGGAAGTCGGTCACTTTCGAGATGACCGTGTCAAATTGTGCATTCATGTTGGTTGTGTAAGTTTTGTGATAGATGAGATTGTTTATGCCATGAGCGCCAAGAGTATTTTTCCGATCCGATCTTCAACGCGGATTCGGAACTCGGTCGCGCCGTCAAAATTGATTCGAAAGAGCCGGTCTTCGTTCGAGAGCCACACTGCCAATGGAAAGAGCCAGGCATTCGTGACGTAGTCGTCGGTATCGAGATTCAAGTAGAAATCCCTCACCACGAACGTGCGCATCACGGCCATGCCTTTCCTCTTTGCCTTCGCGAAAGAGATGTGTCGCTTGCGGGCTGCTTGCTTCTGGGTCGCTTGCTTCTGCTTTCTCTCGAACGGGTCGATCGTCTTCCGCCATCCGAGGACGCAGAGCCCCAGGAGGAGCCGCCGATCCTGAAAGAACGCATCGCACGATGCGACGCCTCGATACGAAAGCCTGCACACTCCCCGTGCGCTATCGAGCTCGAGTGCCACCGGTGTCAGCAACAGAAAGCAAAGGATTGCGATGAAGAGCAGAAGTACGAGGTAGATCATCAGCGCGAGCCATCCGCACGCTGACATACCGAATGGCGTGCCACGCATGGAATCGAAGTCTTTGCGCTCCTATCACACCCCGCCCAGATGAAACGCAGCGAGAACTTGACGGGCCGTTTGAATATCTGCCTTGAGGTCGGTCAATTCCGGGGCCGGGGTCGCAGGTGTGGCACATGCATTATCTTGTGCGAAATAAGCAATCGCAAGCTCCGCGTGCCGCGCAGATTAGGCTTTGCCGAACGACCCCGGAACAAAACACAGCGTGTGATCTGGCCTCCGCCCCCTGGGGACGAAATCCGCCGCGTCATCGTTGACCCAGAATATCCGAGAAACCATGCAAAACGGCAGTAAAAATGGCAAGATGAGTACCAATGGTGTCGCCGCCAATGGTAGCCTTCCCACATCATTCGAGCAGAGCGAGGAATACCAGCAGGCTTATCTATTGTGGAAGGCGCGCGCGGAAGCCGGGACGACGACCGGGATGAAGTACACCACGCTCTCGGGCAAGCCAGTGGAGATGCTCTATTCACCCACCGGAGCAGGGGAGGACGTGCGCGGCACATCCCTACAAAGTCCAGACGACTTTGTCGAGAATGTCGGTTTCCCCGGACAATTCCCGTACACGCGCGGGATTCATCCGAACGGGTATCGAGGCAAGCTGTGGACGATGCGGCAGTTCGCCGGATTCGGCACGCCCGAGGACACCAACGAGCGATTCAAGTATTTGCTCGCGCACGGACAGACGGGACTCTCGACGGCATTCGATCTGCCGACGCTCATGGGCCGCGATGCGGACGATGCATGGTCGGAAGGCGAGGTCGGGATTTGCGGCGTCGCGATCTCCTCACTCAAAGACATGGAGACGCTCTTCGCCGGCATCCCGCTGGACAAAGTCTCGACCTCGATGACGATCAACTCGCCCGCAGCGATGGTCTTCGCGTTCTATCTTTGCGTTGCCGAGAAGCAGGGCGTGGCGTTCGACCGCCTGCGCGGCACACTGCAAAACGACATCCTGAAAGAGTACATCGCTCAAAAGGAGTTTATCTATCCGCCGGAGCCTTCGATGCGGATCATCACGGACATGATCGAGTACTGCACGAACGAGGTCCCGCAGTGGAACCCGGTCTCGGTCTCGGGCTATCACATCCGCGAAGCCGGTTCGACCGCAGCGCAAGAGCTGGCCTTCACGCTCGCTGATGGATTTTCGTATGTCGAGCATTGCCTGGCGCGCGGGATGGACATCGATGCATTTACGCCGCGCATTTCGTTCTTTTTCAATTCGCACATCGACTTTTTCGAAGAGATCGCGAAGCTCCGCGCTGCACGCCGTATTTGGGCGCGCCGCATGAAGGATAAATACGGCGCAAAGTCGGCACGCTCGCTTTCGCTTCGCTTCCACACGCAGACCGCTGGTTGCTCCCTCACAGCACAGCAGCCGGAGAATAATATCGTCCGCACGGCATTCGAAGCGCTGGCGGGCGTGCTCGGTGGCACGCAATCGCTGCACACGAACTCGATGGACGAAACGCTGGCGCTGCCGAGCGAGAAGGCCGTGAAGATCGCGCTCCGCACGCAGCAAATCATTGCCTACGAGACTGGCGTCATCAATACGGTCGATCCGCTTGGCGGCTCGTACTTTATCGAATCCGAAACGGACCGGTTAGAGCGCGAGGCGAATGTGTACTTCGATCAGATCGACGCCCTGGGCGGCGTGATTCCGGCGATCGAAGCTGGATTCTTCCAGCGCGAGATTGCGGACGCGGCCTATCGCTATCAACTCGAACTCGACCGGAAAGAGAAGTATATTGTCGGCGTGAACGAGTTTGTCGAACTCAATGAGAAGATCGACATTCCGATCCTGCAGATTTCTCCTCAGGTCGAGATCGATCAGAAGCGCAAACTCGCCGAACTGAAAGCGAACCGCTCGCAAGCGGACGTCAACGAGTCGATCGAAGAGATTCGCGCCGCCGGATTCGGACACACGAACCTGATGCCGGTGCTCGTCCGCGCCGCACGAAACTACGTCACGCTTGGCGAGATGATCAACACACTGAAGGTGCCGTTCGGAGAGTATCAGGAGGCGATCGTATTTTGATTGCCTAATCACGTGAAGAAATTCCGGCTTCCTCGAAGCCTGGAGGTCCTCCTTGGCCTCGTTGTATTGATCGAACTCGTGCTGCCGCTCTTCAAACGAACAGCAGGCCTCGATGCGTCGGAACTGATACTACTGGTTGGTCAGTATTCCAGACTTGTTGCACATGGCGTACTCTTGCCCAGATGGGCGCCAGACGGATTCTATGGATTTGGCGTGCCGAGTTTTTACTTTTATCCACCGGTTGCCTTCTACTTGTGCGCCCTCGTTCGAGTTATTACTGGTCTAACTGATCCGTATTCTTTATTTCACGCGGCAAGTTTTCTGGCAACGATCGGGAGCTTCTTCACGGCTCGGGTCCTTCTGAAGATTCTCGGCTCGCGAGGCTACCAAATGAATATTGGCGCCATAATCTATACCTTTGCGCCATATCGCCTCGCGGAATTATACTCCCGCTCTTCTATTACATGCCACGTTGGCTATGTCTTTCTGCCCCTCGTTTGGGCGGGCCTTGTTTTGATTGTGAATGGCGAATCGGCACGCCGCATGAAGGGCATCCTGTTGCTGGGAGTCTCATCCGCACTTATTGCCTTAACCAATGTTCCATTAATGCTAATCACCGCAGGTTCCATCGGCCTTGCGGCAATCGTGTGTTGGAGACTGTGGACAAGGCAACGTGCGGCACATGTTGCACTGGCAGTCGTGATCGCAGCAGGACTCGCTGCATTTCATTTCTCTTCCGTTCTTGCAGCCCAACCGCAGACGCAATTGAAATCCATACGGGGGGTCCCGGAATATCTCATCAACGATCTCCTTCAGTTTGGCAACCTTCCAACGGCGTATCATGAAGGATTAATATACCTTGCTGTTCTCATCGCGGCTATTGCATTTTGGAGGGCGCGGCGAGAATCCAGTAGCCCCATCGCGGTTGCAGAGCGAACTACGATGCGGCTGGGAATAGTGTTTACACTCGTAATGATATTCCTGGAAACGCCATTCCTGAGTTGGACCGTTTGGTATCACATTCTCATTTTAGAACTCACGGTTGGCGCCGAACGATACTACATTCAACTCGTTCTTTTTGCGGCAGTCATCATTGGCATTGCTCGGTCACCGAATTTGCTTCGAGCTTCGAGCGCGATCGTATGGGTATGGACCATTGGCGCTCTTTTTCCGGCACTGCTAATATTGTTCAACGTCCATCTCTTTTCACATCTCGATGCGCCGCTCCATGATCCGACGGAGTATCTCCCAGCCTATACAGTACGCGAAGGCGACTTGCATCTGCTTCGGGATCACCAGCAGGATCCGATGATACTCGCAGACTTCGCTCCTGGTGACACAGTAATTAGTCGGGAATGGCGTCCTGTTCTCGAACAGTATGACGCGAGTCTTCGTCAGCCCGTCGTGGCGACATTTCATCAATTTTACTGGCCCCAGTGGCATCTCTATATGAACGATCGGGAGATTCGGTCCACGTTCGACTCGCTCGGCCGGGCAAAAGTGTTATTGCCTGCCGGGCATTATCAACTCTCCTGGCAACTCCAAAGATCGCCGCTGGAACGAGCCGGCATCTGGGTGTCCTCGTTGACTTTTTTGGGCGTTGCCATTGCAGCAGGAGGAAGTCTGGTTCAAAGGCGCAAATCCCGAAAGCAGTGAGATGAACTAACATGAAAGCACAGCCCCGATCTTTCAAGGTATTGCTTGGCCTCCTGATCTTCGTGGTCGGATTGGAGTTGGTCGCTCCATTCGTGGTGCAATCGGTCGGCGTGGATGGCCCTGGACAGCTGAATCTGGAGCGTCAATTCAATAGCATGATCGCCCGCGGAGTGTGGATTCCGCGATGGGTACCGGAAGGATTTCATGGCTTTGGCTCGCCAGCATTTTATTTTTATCCGCCACTTGCCTTTTATCTGACGGCATCGCTTCAAACCCTGACCGGAATCACAAATCCGTACACGCTTTTTCAATTTGCGGGTTTGATTGGCACCGTTGCCAGTTTTGCCTCTGCATGGTACCTGTTCGCGATGCTGGGCGCGCGAGGTTGGCCATTGATGTTCGGCAGCTTCTTATATGCCTTCGGACCGTTTCGCATTGCAGAGCTATACTCTCGCTCATCTCTTTCCTCTCATATCGGCTATGTGTTTGTACCGTTGATTGCGGCCGGCATTATCAAACTGTTTTCCACAAATCCGAATACTCGGATTCGTGGCGTGCTCCTGACGGCAATCATTGGAGCATTACTCGTGCTAACCAGCATTCCGCTTACGCTATTGATCGGCATCGCAATCGTGGCAGTAATGATTGCCCTACATCGGGAGATCAATGCTCGCGGGCTGCTTTTGCTGGTGGGTGCTGGCTTGGTGAGTCTGTTGCTTTCGTTGTGGTACCTATGTTCGGTAGTTACATATCAGCGATTTGCCCAACTTGCCACGCTCACGGCAAAACGCGAATTTATTATTGACGATCTGCTTCATCTGCAAAATCTGCCCACGCTCTTTCATGTCGGGATTATTGTTGCGGGTATCGCAACCGCTATACTCGCTGCTCTGCCGGCTCGAGCCTGGCTCGGATATTCAGCAGTCGAACGAGCGGTGCTCAGGTCCGGACTCGCAATCACCGTGGTTGTGGTGTTGCTTGAGCTTCCCATCGTCCGCTCGTTTCTCTGGGGATCTGTGCCCTATCTTGCCCTAATCCAGGGGAGTTGGCGATTCTTCATTCTATTGCTGCTGTTCATTGCCATGTTCGTCGCACTCGCGAAAACGCGAAAACTGGTCGCAGCTTCGAATGTGATTGTCTTGATCTTCGGGGTCTCCGCGATTCTGCCAGCCATGATGATCGTTTTCAATTTGCATCTGTTTCCTCACCACAATGATCCGTTGACCGACCAGATGGAATACGCACCCGCCTACACGTTGAGCAATCAAGCGGCGCTCGATAGCCTGTTGCCGGCCAGCGCCCCGATCATTCTGAGTTCCTCGCACGAGACCAAACCATCGGATCACATTGTGTCAATTCGAGGGACAATGACTTCGGATGAATATGACGTTCAACTCGCGGCGAATCGCCAAGTTACGTTCCATCGGTTCTATTGGCCTGCCTGGCATCTCACGGTGAACGGGCACACAGTTCAATCCTATCCTGATGGACTTGGTCGAGCGACTACAACTTTAGAAGCGGGACATTACTCGGCGATCTGGCACTTGGAACAATCACCTTTGGAGTGGGCCGGGAGGTGGATTTCGGAGCTAGCGTTTGGTGGAATGTTGGCCACACTGGTAATCGGTCTTTTTCGTGGGTGGTTTAAGCAAAATTCGTCGGCCACATAGATGCTCTGCCGCTTAGCACTTTACGTTCTTTGCATGATCGCATACAGATGAAGACGCGTGTGAACCTTTGGGGCACTGGCCATGGCACAGAGGCCGGGAATGCCTCCGCGTTCCGACTTCCACGGTGGTTGGAAGTGGTCCTTGCGATTGTGGTCCTGCTGCAGCTTGTGGCCCCGTTCGTCGCACACACATACGGGACCGATGGCCCCACTCATATGTATTGGACCACTCGGTTTGGAGAAATGCTGTCCCAGGGTGTGCTCGTCCCACGATGGGTGCCAAGTGGGTTTCGGGGTTATGGTTCACCAGCGTTCTATTTTTATCCGCCAGTCTACTTCTATGCCAGCAATCTCGTCAAGGTGGTCTTGCAGATAGGCGAGCCATACATGATCATGCAGATGACCGGGCTACTCCTAACCATAGCTAGCTTCGGTACGACTTGGTTTTTGTTGAGGACCGTTGGCGCCCCACGCTATCAAGCCCTGATAGGATCCAGCCTTTACGCATTTGCCCCGTTTCGCATTGCCGAGTTATATTCGCGTACTTCACTTCCTGCTCATTTGAGTTATGTGTTTTTGCCGCTCCTGTGGTGTGGGCTATACCTGATTATTTCACGCGAGAATGGTCGTTCGGGGGTGATTCTGACCGGAGTTTCCGCGGCGCTGATGTTCTTGAGCAGTATTCCGCTGACTGTTGGCACGCTCGCACTCCTGCCCTTGGTGGCCATTGCAGAACGCGAACAACTGACTCCGATCGTATTGCGAAGAATTGCCGCCGCAGTTGCACTCTGTCTGGGGCTGACGGCATATCAACTGATCTCGATCGCGACATACAAGAATGATATACAACTTGCGATCCTGACGCGGATTCCTGACTATCTCATTCTCGATGTACTTCATGGCAGGATGCTGCCCGCATTTTATCACTACGCTTTGTTGTATCTCTCAGCGGCAATTCTGGCGGTCGTTTATTTTCGGCCTCGGACCCGTCAAACACTCACGCCGACGGAAAGGAATGTGCTGCGCGGCGGTCTGGTCATCATCGCGTGCTTCGCATTTCTTGACACACCCATCGTGAGTGAGCCAATTTGGAGCGCGGTCTCACTCATTGCGCAAGGCACATGGCGCAACTATATATACTTTTTGCTCTTCGCAGCAGTAGTAACCGGTACGATGCATTCAAAAGTATTGCGTACGTCTGCTACGTTCATAACAGCGCTATGGTGCTTCGGAGCCCTTCTACCGCTTGCGTTGATTCTGACAGACGCCCACTTCTATCGGCATGATCCGGGTCGAACTGGCGACACACCTGAGTATCTCCCCAAAGCAGCGAGTCTCAACTTTCTAACGAGCGTCGTACCAGCTGCACCCCAAGACCCACTTCCGGCCGAGGACTCGCGCGCGCGTTCGCCGGGCGGAGACACCGTGACCTATCATCGTTTCTACTGGCCCGCCTGGCATCTCTATGCGAACGATTCGGAAATCAGGACCTGGCCAGACTCGGTGGGCCGCGCGCGCGCTGCGATACCAGCCCAGCCCTCCCGGCTATTTTGGCGCCTGGAGCGAACACCGCTAGAACAGGCTGGACTCTGGATTTCCGGTCTAACCGTCGGGGCACTTCTCGTTGCCGGGGGAATAGGTCTAGTCCGAAGCAGTGTTAGTCGTCGAAATACTTCGACACCGTGACGAACCTCAGAACGATACTCCGCCTGTTCCGTCCCCTGCAATGGACGAAGAATCTCTTCGTCTTCGCTGCGCTTGTGTTTTCGCAGCATTTGCTCGATCCGGCTTATTTCTTACTTTCTGTTCGAGCATTCCTGGCGTTCAGCATGACGGCCAGTTTCATTTACATCGTTAACGATATTGCGGATCGGGAGCACGACCGGCTGCATCCTAAAAAGCGATTCCGGCCGATTGCGTCGGGACAGGTCTCCCTGTTCCAGGCTGTCGTTCTCGCAAGCATTCCGCTCATCGCGGCCATCGTGCTTACCGCGAACCTGCCGTGGACATTCATTCTTTGTCTGGCGGCCTACCTGCTCCAAAATCTGGCATACACCTACTTTCTGAAGAATCTCGTCCTCATCGATGTCTTCGTGATTGCGATTGGATTCATGCTTCGGGTGATCGGCGGCGCGCTCGTCATTGATGTGCCCCGTAGTTCGTGGCTCATTCTGACTACGATGTTTCTCTCACTCTTCCTCGGCTTCGCGAAACGCCGCGGGGAGTTGGTGGCGATCGGTACCGCGAGTCCGGAGGATAAAGCGAAATATCATACGCGGAAAGTCCTGCATCATTATTCTGTCGATTTTGTCGAGCAGATGACGACGATTTGTGCCGCCGGGTTTATCTTTAGTTATGCCCTGTATACCGTCTCTGAGCGAACGGTGAAGATGTTCGGCACCGAAAACCTCATCTTCACAACGCCTTTTGTGCTCTATGGGATATTCCGATATCTCTATCTTC
The DNA here is from genome assembly GCA_030706745.1 of Bacteroidota bacterium. Lineage (NCBI taxonomy): Bacteria > Pseudomonadati > Bacteroidota > Bacteroidota bacterium. Next base: position 28,221 of record JAUZNX010000011.1, on the reverse strand, counting down.
TCCACAAGAAGAATCTCGGTGAAAGCCCAACCGAAGTAGTGCTGTCGGACATTCCGATGATTGTCAACTTTGGGGCTTATGCAATCGCCATGATTGCGATTATCTACCTGAAGTGAGTTGTGAGTACGCTCACGCGCATTGCGAAGATATATCGGGTTGAAGCCATGCTCGCGCTCGGGGCAATTGCGGTATGCATCCTCTTCGGGTGTACTCAGCAGTATTTCCTGGATGGGCATACTGCAGGTGTGCGCGGGCTGCTCAGCCCGCCGCTTGATGATGTATACATTCACTGCCAGTTCGCGCATAACCTGTTGAGTGGTGGACCTTATGGTTTCGCGAACAGCGTGCCGCTTACGGCCGACACATCGCCGCTCTGGGTTGTTCTCATCGCAATCGGTGGACTGTTTACATCGCGACTTGAACTTGTCGCAATCGTGCTTTCGATGATTTGCTTTGCGATCATTCCGATCGGGATCTATCGGACCGCGCGCGATCTGTTCGGATTGGAGCAACAATTGTCCATTCTTGCCGGAGCGCTCGCTATTCTCACGGGTCGCATCGCATGGAGCGGCATGAGTGGCATGGAGACTGCGCTGGCTGCACTGCTCATGTTACTTGCGGTCGAGGAACACTTGCGGTCAAGACGAACCGCATGTATCCGCGCCCGCGAAGCCATCTGGCTCGGACTTGGAGTACTGACGCGACCAGAATTTATTTTCGTAGCCAGTGTATTCGCAATCGATTGGATCGTCGCGTCCGTTCGAGAGCATCCCAATGTGAAGGCCGCTCCCATCGTTGTCCTAACGTTTGTTGCGATCAGCTCGCCGGCGATACTGTTGCCGATCGTCACGCGAGGTTCGTTGCTGTTTCATTCGAGCGTGGTACAGGGTGCTCATGCATCGCTTGTTCCGAATGTCCTGTATCTCTGGTTTGTGCTCAAGATCATGATCGCCAATAACATTATCCTGCTCGCACTGGCAGGATATGGAGTGTGGAAATGCGCAAAGGACGCGCGTATTGCGTTGCTGCTAATTATTATTATCGGCCTCCCTCTTGCGCAGGCATTCGTTGCACCGCAATTTCGACATCACGGACGCTACATGTTCCCTGTGCTGCCGCTCATCCCACTGGTTGCCGTTTCGATGCTTGCCGTGATTGCGCCGAGAATGAGTACGCCTGCAAATCGCATTGTCATGGCGGTTATCATATTCGCAAGTTTGGTTGAGACATATCGCTGGTCGCGAATTTCGGCGGAGTCTGTCCGCAACATCAACGATCAGCACCTGATGGCGGTCGATTGGCTACGCCAGAATATGCGTCCGACTGATACGTTGGCTGTGCAGGATGTCGGCGCCATCGGATATTTCCTGGACAAGCCGGTGATCGACTTAACTGGCCTTGTTACGCCATCGATATGGCCCGTTCAACACGATCAGGATTCCGTTTGGCGTGCCGCCCGCAAGATGGGAGCGAACCTGTTTGTGATCTACAACCGGCTGAATCCCACGTACTTCTTGCAGCATAGCGATTCACTCGTTCTGGCGACCGAGTTTCGCGTCCGGTTGCCGCTCGCATCCTCCGCCGATACCGTGATGAGCGTGTATCGGCTCAAGGAGACACGGCATGGCTAATAGAGAGCGCTCGATACGGCTCATTGGTGGGGCACTACTCGCAGTTGCCACTGTTGCGACGCGATTTCCGTTTCGTGCGCACACGCTGTTTGAGTTCGACTCAATCAATTTCGCAGTTGCAGCGACGCGCTTCGATTTGGGCGAGGTCACGCCGCATATGCCCGGCTATATTCTGCATGTGTTGCTGGGTCGGCTGCTCTATTGGATCTTGGGTAATGCGAATCCAGCTTATGTCTGGCTGAGCATCATTCTTTCAGTCGGTGCAGTACTCTTCCTTTGGCGGGCGGCCGCGCAAGTTCGCGGCGAACGCGTGGCCGTTATTGCCGCGATACTCTGGCTTACAACACCGCTCTTCTGGTTTCACGGCTGCGTGTCATCGGCCTACGCCGAGGAAGCGTTTTTTGCTTCTGCCATGCTCTACCTCGGGCTTAAGCTTCTCAATTGGTACGAGCGGCCGTTACTCTTTACTCTTCTGATAGCATTTGCGATTGCCGGCGCCGCGCGCCCGAACGATCTGCTCTTCTTCCTGCCCGCGATTATTACTTTGCTGATTGGACTCAAACCTTCGCGTCGGGATGTGATTCTTGCCCTGACGTGCTTTGCGGGCGTCTCAGCTATTTGGATTGCCGAATTGCTGCGCGAGTCGGGGGGCCTCACAACCTATCTCTATTACGCACAGCATGAGTCCAACTTCCGGACGCAATCGCTTCTCTTCGGTCACCCCTGGCAAAGCGCGCTCGATACCATCGGCAAAGTCTTGTTTTACTTGCCGATCGGCATGGGTGCCTCGTTGGTCGGGTTGCTGGGGGTGGGGTTAGTATTCCCAACGCGCATCGCTCAATTCGTTTCGCAATATCGACGAAATGCGAAGGCCTGGTACGTCATTCTGATTGCATTGCCCGCGCTGATATTCTATCTGTTCGTCTTTTTTATGAAGGCGGGATACTTACTCAATGTGCTGCCGAGTGCGATTCTTATTACAGCGGTTTTGCTCGATCAATCCGCGATCTGGTTGGCCGAGCGGGTGAAGCGTCGGCCCGAGAACAGGATGCGTCTCACGCGGCCGATCATTACTCGGAATGCCGCATGGATCACTGTCGGACTGGCGGCAGTCAATTGTCTCTGGTTCTTTGTGTCGTGGCCCGGCACTGAGCAGAGCCGGTATAATAACGAAAACACACGCAATTCTTTTATTCATGGTGCGCTGCACCGCTTCGAAGAATCCGGCAAGCAATTGGGCACGCTGGCCAATCGAGCGTTTGAATATACCAACATCTCGGGGATTCGCGCGGTCGATAGTCTGAACCAGACCACGCTTCGAGCACTCGAAGCAAGTGGCGCCGGGCGCGCTTCAGCCGTTATCCTCGCATCATGGTGGGCTCGTTGGTGCTATGTTTTGCTGCCCGATGCAACGACATTCGATATCGAATCAGCGGGACATGAAGGACATCTCGCCGTTGGCATCTCGCAAAACTTACATCGCGAGAATCTCGAAAACGCAATCATCCGGTTTCATGCATATGGCCCGGTGCTCCTGCTGCTGCGGCACGATCGTCCCGATTTCGCGCAGGTGAATAGCCAGCTTCATCTCGAGCGACTGCCAATGCCTGAATATCTGGACATCTATCGCGTTCTGGACACGGCCTTCACCCTTCGCTGGCAGGACAGGACATTTATCCGGGAATGAGCGGGGTGTGAAATTCTTTCGAGAGACGGAAGAGCATCGCTTCGTCGAATTGCTTCGCGATGAGTTGAGCGCCGACAGGCAATCTATTGGCGTCCAGTCCAACCGGCACGCTGATCGCCGGGACTCCGGCACAATTTGCACTCACGGTGAAAATATCGTTCAAGTACATTGCCAGGGGGTCACTAACTTTTTCACCGAGCTTGAACGCGGTTGATGGCGTTGTGGGGGTCAGGAGCGCATCACACCGCTCGAATGCGCGGTCGAAATCTTCTCGAATGAGTCGGCGGACTCGCTGAGCACGTTTGTAGTACGCATCGTAATACCCGGATGAGAGTACGTAGGTGCCCAGCATAATTCGTCGCTTTACCTCGCGTCCAAAGCCTTCGGTCCGGCTCGTTCGATAGGTCTCTTCGAGCGCAGCAACCCCCTGCGCACGCTTCCCATATCGAATGCCGTCGAAACGAGCCAGATTGCTCGATGCTTCAGCCGTTGTCAAGATATAATAATCGGCAACGCAATACTTCGTGTGAGGGAGTGAGATTTCAACAATCTTGCAGCCGGCCGCTTGAAGCTTTCCCTTCGCTTCTTCGACCAATCGACGAACATCCGGTTCGATGCCTTCGCCAAAATATTCTTTTGGCAGCCCAATACGAAGGCCGCTGACATCCTGCTGCAGCGACTCAGTATATTTCGGAACAGGTATTTTGGCGCTGGTTGCATCCATCTCATCGTAACCGGCCATCACTTCGAGCGCACGAGCAGCATCTTCAAGCGTGCGGCTGAACGTGCCTACGGTATCGAAAGACGACGCAAACGCTGTCAGGCCATACCTCGAAATTCGACCGTAGGTTGGCTTCAGACCAACAACGCCGCAGAATGCTGCCGGTTGCCGGATGGAGCCACCTGTGTCCGTACCGAACGCAATATCGCAAGCTCCAATCGCCGCCGCGACCGCGCTGCCGCCGCTCGATCCGCCTGGGACGCGGCTGGTGTCCCACGGATTTCGTACAGGACCGAACGCCGAGTTTTCGTTCGAGGAGCCCATCGCGAACTCGTCCATGTTGGTCTTGCCGACAATTTGTGCACCGCTCTCGACCAGTCGCTGAACACACGTTGCCGTGTAGAGCGAATGGAATGGCTCAAGAAACTTCGAGCCGCAGGTCAGTCGTGCGTCCTTGAGCGCGAGCACATCCTTGATAGCGACGGTCATGCCAGCCAGTGGGCCAGACGTTTTCGGATACCGCGCGTCATCGAAGATCTCGAGGAAGGCGTTCAACTCCGGGTTACGCGAGTTCGCGAGAGTCCGGGCACTTTCAAAAGAGGTCATGTCCTGCAAAAATACGCTCGAATGTTACTGCCTCAGCAAGTCTTCGAAAAGCTTCCAGAGGAACGGATAGGGAAGGGCCTGACAATCTTCGATCTCCGATGGTGCCCTTGGCTGAAGGAATTGATTGAGATAGGATTGTCCTTGCTCCCGAAATGCTTCGAGATCGAACGAGCATCGATCCAGCAGGATCAGGCTTTTGAGAAATCCGGCGGTTGCTCCGGTTTGCCGGCCTCGAAAGTGTCGTTGCAGGTATCTCGGGATTGCCTCTGTGCGCATCGTGATTTCTTCCCGCCGATTCGTCGCCAGCAAAACATAAATGTGCAGAATCAGTAATGCGATATTGTAGCCGGCCTTATCACGCCGGTAGATTGGAATGTCCCGTGTAAAGTCGCGGAATAGCTCCGAGGCGGTTTGGTCGCGTCCGCGACGTCTCGGATTCCATGGGACTTCCCCCTCGGCAACTTGAAGGTATCGCTCGTAGAGCAACCAGCGTTCAAGGACCGTGTCGGGCTGCGCATGAAAGCGCGGATTGGCGGCGACTGTATCCAGCACGGCTCGCGCCCGGTCGAACTCCAGTGAGTGCATCCTAAGCAAGAACTCGTAGGATTTGAAATAGAACCAATTATTCGTGCCGTGCGGATAGATCGCCTCACAGGTTTCGGCGGCCTCGAGACCTTCTGCAAGTTTGGATGCATGAAACGATGATATAAGTCGTGTCAACGAAAACTCGCCAGTCACCGACGGGGTATTCTGAAGTGGGTAGGCTGCAAAAAATGCGTCGGCTTCACGTGTAATGGCAATTGCGGCGTCATGATCGCGCTCAAGCTCGAAGGCGCTCGATTCCATGCGATAATAGGCCAGCCCGGTATCATACGATGGGAATTTCTCGAATATTTCTTTGCATCGATTTGCGGATACGCGGGCGCGCCGCTCGACACCAGGAAAACCGAACGCCCGCCTGGCAAATTCGAGCGTATTGAGTTGGACGAGCCGTGCCGCTTCCGACTCGGCGTCTGCACGTTGCCGCAGTGCAACAAGCTCGCGGTCATACCGGTGATAGGCGGCCCGATTCCCAGTCAGCGATGCATTTTCAGCCAAGGCTTCGAGGCACTCAATCGCGCGCTGCGTAAGACCGAACTCCCGGCATTCCTTCAGCACGCGGGGTAAGATTTGCATGGCTGTTCTCCGGGCGCCGAGCAACAGGAGCACGCGGACATGGAATAGAGCCCGGACCGTGCGGTAGATCGCCTGACGCCTGGGAGATCCTTGCCGGAGCTGCAAGTGGCCCATCGAACTGAGGAGCCGCTTTTTGATCTGCGAGCGGAGCACGACGTAATCCGTGTCCCGCTCGTTCACAGAGTCCCCAAACACCGCCCGTGCAATTTCGGAATCATTTGCGTGTGCAGCCCCGAGTTTCAAAAATGATCGGACAAAGCGCCGTTCACGAGTTTGGAGCCCGCGCTTACGAAAGAGATTTTGTGTGGTGCTATCCCCGTAATTCTTAATTATCCTTAGGAGTTCACCAATATGTAAAAGCTCTTGCATATTGATAAAATTAGCTCAGTGATACTATAAACAGCAATATATAGTGAATTCAGCCTAGAGTTTCTCGTGTATTCAAGCTATGAAAAGCTCAATTCGACTTTAAAAGATTCGTGAAAATCGCCTTGCTTCGCCTCATCCATTCGCACTACTTTTGTATTGGAGCAACGTAACGGTTTTCCTCACAACGGATCGACTGTTGTGAAGTAGCCTCCAGAAAACGATTAGAAAGGCAAGCTATGAAGATTCTCGTTACGATGCTGTTTTTTACCAGTATCTTAGTGCTGGCCTCGCCAGTGAGTGCAATGATTACTTTTACCGTTCAAAACCAGCAAACCGAGTCACTTGGGACTGTGACGGTCAGCTGCGTCGATGGAGATTTTTATGTGACAGTTGCAGGATCGAGTTCAGCCTCCGTGGACATTCCGGATTCTGCCACAAGCATTACAATTTGTGGGACCATGGTCCCGGTTGGACAAAAAACGGAACTGCATCTCGCGTCTGGCAAGCTTGTGGAAGTATTATGGAGCGGTGCCGCTCCGACGATCATCGATCCGGATGAGATCCTTATGCGGGACAGCGAGACCTCGACGTCGCATCTGCTGGCGGAGTTGCGCGCACGTGCCGGTGACTGGGCGCTTGCCCATCGCGAGTTTTATGCAACTGCCTAATATCACACTGCGGAGCTCCTTTCCCCTTCATGCATGAAATGCAGCCTGCAATGGCAATCTTGCCTGAGCAGTTTTGCTAGAGCGGTCCTGCATGAGATGCAACGGTTACGCCGGGCTCACACCCGGCGTGCCGTAAATTTGCATCTATGAAGATTGTCACCTATAGAACCCGTTCGTCTTCCGCCCGTGTCGGAATCATTGCAGGTCAGGAAATCATCGATCTCGAGCGCGTGAGCACTGGCCCGGATGTTTTGCCCAATGAAGTTATCGCTTTTCTTCGGCTAGGCGATCCGGCCATGGCGCGCGCCAGAGAGATTTTGAGCGTCGCACTCGATGACCCGAAGGCATTTCCGAATGCACGGGTGCAACGAGCAAGCGCCGAGCTTCTGGCTCCCATTCCACGCCCAACCTCGATGCGCGATGGATATGCCTTTCGGCAGCACGTTGAAGCCGCCCGGCGCAATCGTGGCGTTGAAATGATCCCCGAGTTCGATCTCTTCCCCGTATTTTATTTCACGAATCATCAGGCCGTAATAGGTCCGGGACCTCTGCAAGTCATGCCCGAGCACTTGAATCGCCTGGATTACGAACTCGAAGCTGCAATTGTCATTGGCAGGGAAGGACGTAATATCAAGGCTTCTGAGGCGGATGACTATGTCGCTGGCTACATGGTCATGAACGATTGGTCCGCGCGCGCGCTCCAGATGGAGGAGATGAAGCTTTCGCTCGGACCCGCCAAAGGCAAGGACTTTGCGACCGCGATCGGTCCATATCTCGTCACGCGTGATGAGCTGATCCCGTATCGTATTGCCGGCGCCAGTGGCGAACGATATGATCTAACGATGACGGCCAGCCTGAACGGCAAAGAACTCAGCCGCGGAAATCTTAAGGATATGACGTGGACATTCGCCCAGATTATCGAGCGTGCGAGCTACGGAGTGACGCTGTTTCCGGGTGATGTCATCGGCTCTGGCACTGTCGGAACTGGATGCCTGCTCGAACTGAATGGCTCGAAGATCACGGATAATCTTTGGATCAAAGAAGGCGATACGGTTACGTGTGCCGTAGAGGCACTCGGAGAGCTGACGAATACTGTTGTAAAGATGTTGTAGGACCGTTATGACTGACAAGATCTATCTGCGTTATGCAATTGTGGCCTGCCTGATGGCCATCGGTTGCTCGAAGAGCGAATACCCGGGACTCGGCAAGCAAGACTCGTTGCTTGTTACAACTTTGAAAGAGCCATCGGATACCGCCCATCCGCAACCCGTCACCAATGCGGCAGTGATGGACTCATTGAAAATCCGGGAGGAGCGGGACAAAGCTAAACTCGAGCGACTCACGCCGATGCAGGTCGTGCAGGTCTATGACGGCTACCGTCCGCTCCGAAATGCGAATACGAGTCAGACCCAACTCGATTCATTTCTTATGGTGATGAAGATCACGCGAGATGAACTTCATGCGGTCCTTGCCGAAGGCGACCGGCTCGGCTGGGCAAAATAGGAAATGACAAATGACGAGGGTCAGCAGAAGCTTGCCCGCCTTTTCATCCTCCTCGCGGCTCTTCTCTGGAGCACTGGTGGTGTCTTCATCAAAGAAATATCGCTCGATGCCTGGGGGATCTCGTTCTGGCGTAGTGGATTTGCCGCTGCGACAATTTATTCTATCTATCGCATTCAACGCGGCAAGAATATTTCTGCTGAGCGCTGGCTGACGCCGTTAACGATTATGAGCGCGGTCTGCTATGCCGTCCTGCTCGTTCTTTTTGTGTTGGCTACCAAATTAACGACAAGCGCGAATGCTATCTTTCTGCAATACACGGCGCCAGTCTATGTCCTGTTTATCGAACCGCTTGTAACCCGCACGGCGCGCCGGCGAGGTGATCTCTGGACCGTGCTGATCTCGATTGCGGCAATGGCGCTCTTCTTCATTGGTCGTTTCGAGGCGCGAAGTGTTTGGGGCAACATTGCGGCACTTGCAAGTGGGGTGGCGTTTGCAGCGTTCGCCGTACTACTCAAACACGAGCGGGCGACTCAGGGGAGCCGGTGGCACATTGTCATTCTGGGGCACATGATGATTGCTGCAGCGATGGGACTGATGGGGCTCATGGGACTCATTGGTCCCATGAGTCTAACTTTGGCTTCCGGTGACCTGATAAGATTGCTATATCTTGGGATCGTTCAGATCGGGCTGGCATACGCACTCTTCACATTCGGCATCTCGCGTGTCCGTGCGATCGATGCCACACTGATTGCCATGGTCGAGCCCGTACTGAATCCGATTTGGGTCTATCTTGGCGTTGGTGAACGGCCCACGAACTACGCGATCGTGGGCGGCGCAATCATCCTCTGCCTTTCGCTTTTCCGCACGGTGCGCGGCGCAACTGAAGAAGTCGAGTCCGCGCGAGCTGGGGAGTAAGGGCTGATGGCCTTAGTGGGGAGTGAGATCGAAAAGGTAGGCGAGGCCTAACTCAACTGAAGCAACTGGTCCATTATCATTCGAGGGCTCAGGTCCTGCCGAGGCGGTCTTGATGATCTGCGTAAATCCATAAGCCCCTTCAATGAGCAAGCGTAGCTCGGTTCGATCTGTCTCCATCACCGGGATAGAACCGCCGATGCGACCTTCAAACAGCATATTCATATCGCTTGTGCTATAGCCGGGAATTGACGTATTGTCCGGTTTCGAGGTGAGGGTAAGCGCCATGGGCACTCCAATGCCCAGCCCAATGGTAAAATCCCCAAGATTGAAACCGGGGCGAATAGCAAGATAGCCGGTCGTGATGTCGGTGCCATTCGCCGTGTTCGTCTCGTCATGAAAGTTGATGGTGCGTGCATCGTAACAGAGCGCCAGATCGAACCCAATATTGGTGCTGAATGGAAAAATCGCAAGGCCCCCAACCGAAAATGCGAAGCCCGTACCGGGCTTCAGGCCACTCGACGTAGTACCGGCATTGGTCGCCACACCGGCGGTGAACATCGGGCCGACCTTAATGTCCTTCCAGTTTTCTATGGACATGCCCGATTGGGCTTGAGCCGGAATGATGAATACGAGGCTCAACGCAAGAGCCATGAACGCGGAGATAGTCTTCATGTCAGAAAAGATTGGTGTGAATGCACGACTACAAATATACCACATCCGTCAGTGCAACAAATCGAACTGGTAAGTAAGGCCTGCTTCGACAGTCGGTAATGGCCCCGCCCCAACCTTCGAAAAATGGCCCGTCGTGTCGAAACTCGAGGTGCCCGTGACAGTGTGCCCGAGCGGATAATTGCCGCTCACGATCAGATGAAGCATACCGCTTTCGGCATGCAAGATCGGGATCGAGAGGGTTGCGCGTAATTCCGTTAGCGTCGCAAGATCGCTAGTATTCGCATTAAGATTTCCGGCGTACTTTCCGGTCGTGTTCGTCCTCGGATTTGTAAACACGGCGACCGCTTCATTCGCGCTGCCGCTCATCGGTAAATCGAATGCCAGTCCGACGAGCAGCCAGAAGATCCGCAAAGATGGTTGGATGGCAATGTAGCCGATATTCAAATCGATGTTATCCGAATCCCCGGACGTTGCCATGGATACATCGCGCGAATCATACAGCAGACTGAAATTAAGGCCAAGCCAGGAATTGATAGCACCATCGATCGTGCCACCAAAGGTATATGCAAACTGGGCCATCGAATGCCAGCCATCCGGGAGCTTCTCGTTTTGCCGGGCATATCCTGCGGTGAAGTAGGGCCCCATCGTAATGTCATTGAAGATCCAGAATGTAGAAGTATCCCGTGCGTACTTCGCCGGAACGTATACTTTCGGCTGGGCCGTGACCGGACGCACCGAGACGCCGATGGCGGTCGTGACAATGACAATGCTGAGCAGCAGTTTCATGCAGACTTATTCTGTTCTGGTAATGGCGAACGCGCCGGTGGCTTCGTCGAAATCGAATGTGCCGGTTTCGCCATGGACGACACTTCCTTCGAGCGAAAGATTGCGGATGTGCTCGCCCTCGATCGAGAAATTCACAGAAACGTATTCCCCACTTTGCGTGAGAAGACGAACGGGAAGTTTCGAAATTCTGCCCGTCAATTTGGCCACGATTGCCGAAGACATGCAGCCCGTGCCACAGGCGAGTGTCTCGCCTTCCACACCGCGCTCGTATGTCCGAATGCGCAGATACTTCTCGTCGCCATCGGAGCGGACATCGATGAAATTTGCGTTCGCTCCAACCGGCGCAAAATCCGGATGCCACCGAAGCAGTGGACCAAAGTGCTCGATATTCAACGCTTCGATTTCCGCTTTGCCAAACGGTCGAAGCGCTTCGGAGAATACGACGATATGCTGCGACCCAAGATCGACGTAATGTGCGTATATGCTGATGCTATCCTCCAGCGGCAGAGACAGGTTCAATCGAACGATCGAGGGATCTTGAAAGTAAACTCGCACATTACCTGTCGGAAGGATTTCAGCACGATTAATTGCGCCAAGTACTTCGAATTCCGTCCGATCGGTGGTGACGAATCCATAGCTGCGGGCCGCATCGACGGCACAACGGCTTCCGTTACCGCAGAGCATCCCGGTTGAACCATCCGGATTGTAATAATCCATTCGGAAAGGCGCGGACCGGCTTTGATTAATCAGGATCAGGCCATCTGAGCCGATCCCTTCCTTGTAATCGCAGGCCTTCCGAACGAGTAACCGCATCTCATCGCGTGAGAGCGAGAGCGGGTCTTCCCATGTATTAAGCACGACAAATGTATTGCCGGCCGCCGTCATTCGCTCGAATGAATGTTGCATCTGCTTAATTAGGATAAAGCGTGTAAAGGATGAAGGATGAAGAATGATTGATGAAAGATTCAATCCGCAATCGCTGAAGCAGCAGGGGCAAACACTGCCAGCGATGCGATTATCACTTTCATTCCTCAGCCTTCATCCCTCATCTGTTCTGAGAGTTATTGCACGCTCATCTTTTTGACTTGCGGCGGCTGGCCCTGGGCTTCAAACTCATAGAAGAAGCTTCCGGAGCCGACATCCTTCGCGCTCAGCGGCACCGAATAATGCCCATGAGCATAGACCGCTTTGTCGAGCGGACGATATATTTCGCGTCCGCTTGCATTCAGGATGCGGATGGTGATCTGAGTGTTGTCCGAGCCGACATCAAACGGTAAGAATGTTGTCGGAGAACTCGAGCCGAACGGATTGGGAGTATTCTGCTCGATAAACGTTGCCGCAGCTTCGCCGGCAGTAAAGTGTCCCTGCCCGCACAAAGAATCCAGTTGGACCACACTTGGGGTCGTGATCGCAACGGCTTCCTTGGTATCGGGAAAAACCGGGTCGGTTACAAGTTCACTCTGGGCACCCGGCGTGAGGCCATCGTGGATTCGGAATGTGAGCTTCAGAAGCGCACCCGGATTCCGGAGTGTGTCAGATCTCGACTGGATGTCATACACAATGGTCTTGGTGCTGCCGGGTGTCCCAAGTGTATCTGTAATCGTAACTTTCCACAGTGGGGAAGGGACGAGGCTGCCTTGTTCCCGCTTGTCCTTCAACTCCTCGATAATGGATGGATCGTACGTAATCGTCCCATGAATATGCTGCAAGCCGATAGAGTCAGGCACGGAAGATCCCAAACGAAGATACGCGAAAATGTAATCTCCAGCATGAGCAGCAAAATTACCGCCGAAGGAGACAGGCACTTGCAGAGGCGCCTTATCGCGAGCGATCAACACTACGGAGAATTGCGCCGATGGATCATCGTCCAAGGTAAAGGTCAGCGTGGCTGTCCGAGGAGTGTACTGAAGCGGTGTCGATGCCAGGAAATGAATCGCAACGTTCGCATTATCATTTTCTGAGATCGTGGTATCGGCGGCAAAGATCGAAGCGAAATCTGCGGCGTTCGGTCCTGTGATCGTCCACTTGCTTGAAAGTGGCCAGTTGCCGACATTGCTCAGCATCAGGTTGCCCGAGCCCGGAGTTCCGACGGTAAGCACACCAAAATCAACAGTATCACTTGAAAAGTGCGGCACAGGTGCTGCGCCGATACCAGTGAGAATGACAGTCTTCCCGACGGAATCCACGAACGGCCTGCCGGATCCAACGATCGAGTCCTGAACCAGTCCGAGCTTCGTCGGAGTGAATGTCACGGGGACGGAAGCAGTGGTCGCAGAATCAACGGAGATCGGAGCCGTCGCGACGGATGCAAACGGCACGTTGGGTAGGCGCAATGCAGTCGCTGTCAGTGTCGTATCCGATGTGTTGGCAAGTCCAACGGTCATTGTTACTGGCGCAGCGCCGATGCGGACCTTGCCAAAGTTCAGAGTGTCTTTGTCGAACGCCAGGAAGCCCGAGCGGTCGTGACCGATGAGCGTCACGATCTGCATCGTCCCATCGTCAAAGCTGAAGACCAGTTGTGCTTCGTGGTCCGGCAATAAGGGACGCTTTGGCGAGAACGTCACGGAGTAAAGGTGCGTCTCATGCATATCCATGGAATCCATTACGGGCGTAGCATCTATTGTATCCGGTTTCGCCGTCGTCACAAGAAACTCATTATACAGATCGTTGATCTTAACAATGCTTGCCTGAAGCGGCCAATCGCCTGTATCGGAAAGTGCGAACTGCGATACACCACTCGTTAAGCCGACGTCGGTCTTCGCGATGTTGACGGTATCCGGCGATAGCACCTCTATGGCCGCAACGCCGGTTCCGAATACCGGGATCGAGTCTTGCCATATCGTGCCCTGCTTCGCATGCAGCATGGCGGAGAAGCGCCCGCGCGCCGGTGGCTCGAAGCTAATCGAGATATTGCTGTCGGCACTGTTTGTCGAAACCGTCGCTGTCTTGGTAATCGTAGCAAATGGCCCGGAGAGCGGAGTGATCCAAATCGAGTCAATCGTAATGTTGACGTTCGAGCCGTTCCAAACACCAGCATTTGCAAGCGCGGTCACACCAACGTGGACCTTGCCGAAATCGAGACCGGTCACGGGCGATTCGGTATACTGAACGTGTTGCGCCTGTTCTTTTGCGATCAGTTGAACGGTGTCCATCCGCCCATTGCAGTAATGAATTTCGAGCCGGCCATAGTGGGGCAGTCCCGTACGATCATTGGTCGTGAAATAGACGCCAATAAGCTTTGAGGTCATGCCGTCCGGCGGGATCGTGCAGGGGAGTGGGAATTTCAGTGGCGAGAGTGTGAACCCATCTCCAATGACATCCACCGAGCAGATTTGAAGCGGAGCGTCCCCTGTATCACGCAGTTCCGTCAACTGATAATTGTTCGCGCCACTTGGGACGATGCCGTAGTCCATCACAGGTGGATCGAAAATCGGAAATGCTTGGGTCGCGAATCCATACATGAAGATGGAATCGGTCTGAACGCCGGCTCTGATGTGGAGCCAGCCACTGGCCGGTCCGCGACGGTGCGGATGGAACGAGAGCTGCATCGTATTGCGGCCCTTGTTAAAGACCGGCGGTGCCGGTTGATCGAGATTGAATGTCGAGAGATCGTTCGAACTGATCGTGCTCTGGAATCCCGTCGCGATGGCGCTTGCATTGTTCAGGCCCACACTGCGGTATCCGATATCCTCGACCTCAACATTGCCAAAGTTTACAAGCAACGTGTCGTATGTGATCTGAGGTGGTTCCTCGCGTCCGATCAATGTGACCGTTAGCGGAGTATCCGCATTGTCGAAGTAAAATACCAGACTAACCTTCAGCGTCGTCCGAGTCAGTGTGCCCGGATTAAACGTGATGAGATACGGCCTGGCTTCGCCAGCATTCAGAAGGAATGCCGTATCGGGTGGCGTGAAGGAAAAGGCAGATTTGTCTCCATTCTGAAGTCCGACATAGGTAATATGACCGGTCCAATTGCCGGAGTTCCGGAGCGTATCCGGCAACGTCGCCGTGCCATAGGACCGGACCGTGCCGAAATCAAGTGTCATGTTGTCCATCTTGACGATGGGCATGGCGCCTTCGCCCGACAATGCAATCTGTGTCACTTGTCCCGTTGTCCGATTGCGGAAAAACGCTGTTGCGCTGTACTTCTGCGCTGCGGCCGGAGTAAATGTGATGGGGATTAGTCCCAACGATGGCTTCAGCGACCCCGACTTTGCGATCGCAAAGGTATCCGGAGGCAGGAATATTTTCGCTGTCTTCATCCAGCCCGGTACAATCCAGATGGAATCGAAGCGAAGGTCACCATTTCCAAAATTGTTGACAACGACGTTCTGCTTGCTTGTCGAATGGACTCGTACGCGATTGAAGTCGATCGCCGTTGTACCAAACTCTGCTTGGGGTGCCGCACCCGCTCCGGTCAATTGGATCGCTTGTACGCGATCCGGAGCATAGGCGTTCGATGAATAAATATGGAGTACCGCCTGAACCGGGCTGGCTTTGGTCGGCGTGTAAATAATCCGAAATTCATTGGTGCCCTCGTTCGGCAGCGCGAATTGGTCGCCGTCTTCGGAGATGACGCTGAACTCACCAGCATCTGGTCCATCAATGCGAATGCTATCGATCTTCAATGGATCGACGCCGCAACTGCCAATGGAATCGATCCAGGGACTGCGAGATCCGACATCGACCGTTCCAAAACTATGACTTGTGTATTGAACCGAGATGTCCGCAGTGTGCTGCGCCATGGCGATAGTAATCCCACCCTGGTTCTGCCCATAGAAGAATCTAGGATCTCCACGTTCGGTTACTCGATCGTAAATACGGAATCTCAGATTCGAGGTCGCGCCGGCAACCCGTGAGGTATAATAATGCGACGGTTGGTATGCGGAGTCCGGTTGAATGAAGCTCACCGGACGCTCATCCGCGGCAACGCCAGAAGTCCAATAGCTCAAGTAAATATTATAGCTCGTACCTTTTGGTGACGGCCACATAGGTGGGTTCTTGAGCGGGAATGGGGCATTCCAGGCCGTATCCCTATAGAGATACGCCGCATCGAATCCACTATCCGGCGTTTGGCCCGGAAGCGCACTGAACGTTCCCCAGCAATAAAGATCGGCCGTGATCCCCGATAGAGGCGTAAAGTTGTTATGGCTCACCGTCGCGGTGGATTGGTTCGCCGGGACGAACACGGTATCGCGCGGGGTATGTCGATGCCATGGGTGCCAGGTTTGCCCAAAGGCAGCCGGCATGATTGCAAATGGCACGACAAGCAACGATATGGTCGCAGTCGCGGCACGCACTGCAAATCGCCGCGAGGTGAGCGGCCGTGGGGTGACGAGCCGTAATGACGCGCGCGAACGAAGCCGCAACATGCTCATCAGAGCGCAGCTTCCAAGGACGGCATCAAGAACAGTAAATCGAACTAGCCCCATGTGACCAATCGTGGTAACGCTCAGCGTGGAACAGCCGAGCAAGAACTGTGATTGCATCTTCGTCAATATTTTCGAGCAACGACTAGAGTGACGCACCCCGGCGGAGTAATCCACTCGATCGTACCCGAAGCCCACTCCGAAACCGCGGAGTGTCAACGGGGGCATGCGTGATGTCGTGGAGCTGGCAATGGAAACAAAGGACGGATGTCCTTTTACCCGCCGGGGCGTTGGCGGTCCCTGCGCTTGGGGCGCACATGACGCGGGGGGTAGGGGCCGACCCAACGTCATGTGTGTTGCAGGGCACGCTCGAACCCGTGATGTTCCTGTTGAGGTTTCCGCCTTTCGGCACTATGGGTAAGGTTGTTTTAGAAAGTATGGATTGTGGGGGAAAGTGGTTGATTGTTCTACACAAATTGCCATATCAATGTCGTTTTTAGCGGGACGCGACAAAAAACAAGTTATTTTTACATGGAGTGATTCACTCGGAGTGACTTTTCGGTAGGGCGAGCCTTGGAGCGAGCGTTGCAAAACGGCGCCACCGGGTGAATGCCTCGGCGAGCATGTTCGCGTTCTTCGTCGCTTCTCGTGAATGTTATGCGGAAACCGCTCGCCGCATTCCGAATCGATGCCGCCATGCGGTTTCGCGGAGTGCGTGCTTGAACCAATTGTTTCGGATGACGTTCTGAGAAGGCTGCTTTCCGCCTGAGTGAGAGAATTTGAATTGTTCTCCGAGTTGCTTTCTGCTGTATCTGTGAGCCTGAACAGGCAAATTGAATGTGCATGACCGTCGAAATGCATGGGCCGTTTGGTCCGCGCACGTTGCGGTTAACCTGCACCTAAGCGGGAAGTGATGATCCGTATCCGTGACTGATGACCAACTATTGCTTATGAGACTTCGTAAAACGACCCCGAACCTCCTCTTCATCTCCCTCGTAGCGGTCGCGCTGGCGCTTTCTGGCGCATCGAGCGCCCACCGGCTTGCGCATCATCGGCTCCACCATTCGGCCAATCCAAAGCTTCCCCCGCCGCCGCCCGCCGATAGCACCAAGAGTGCATTCGCCAAGCTGGTGGTCAAGAATCTCGGCCCGGTTCTCAACTCGAAAGTCAACGATTTTTCGCCGACATTGACGGCTGATGGACTGACAATGTTTTACGTTTCCGACCGATCCGGTGGCGTTGGCAAGGAAGACTTTTGGATGACCACTCGGGCGGACGCCAGTAACGATTCTTCATGGTCGGCGCCTTCTGATGTGACGGAAATCAATTCCTCGGAGGCCGATGGTGCTGCATCGATCGCGGCCGACGGACAGACAATTTACTTCGCAACCAATCGCAATACCACAGTCGCCAACGACGTGAATATTTGGGTGGCGACACTCGATGGTATTCACTGGAAGAACGTCCATGAGGTTGGCGCTCCGGTCAATACCGTGTTTTGGGAGTCTCAACCTTCGATTTCTCCCGATAACAAGCGGCTATTCTTTGCTTCCAACCGTCCTGGCAAAATTGGCTCTGAGGCCAAGGAGAACGTCGATATCTTCGTGAGTCATCAGTTGCCTGATGGCCGCTGGGGCGATCCGATCAATCTCGGCTCGAAGATCAACACCGGCAGGTATGATGCATCTCCCTTCCTCGCGGCAGACGGTACGACTCTCTTCTTTGCTTCAGACGGCCACGGCGGACTGGGTGGGCTCGACATCTTTAAGTCTGAGTGGAAAGGCCCGACGGACACCGATTGGACGGAACCGGAAGCACTTCCGGCGCCGATTAATTCACCGGCGAACGATTTCTTTATCTCATTCTCGGCTGCAACGAACTCGCTCTATTTTACAAGCGATCGCGATGGTGGAAGTGGAAAATTCGATATTTGGGTCGCACTCAATCCACCGGCTCCGAAGCCGACACTCGTACTCAAGGGACGTTGCTATGATGTGAACACACAAGACAATCTTGGTGCGCACGTGATCATCGTTGACGAACGCACGGGTGATACCGTTTATAATAAGCCTGCCAACAGCGCGACTGGCGAGTACCTCGCAGTACTCACTGCTGATAAGGATGGAAAGCTTGGAGGCCCTTACATCATCAGTGCCACGGAGTCGAATCACTTTCCGTATCCGGCAACACGTGATATGATCCCGCTCCGCGATGATACTTCGCGTATCTGGGTCCATGACATTCCAATGAATAACGAAAAGCCTCCGATCGTGCATTGGGTGACGGAAACCCCGCAATTGCTGAAGGAGAAGCCATCGTTGTATCCAAACTTCAAGGGAGTCGTCATCCGCGAGCAGAAGACGATCGAGCTCTTTACATTGCTGCCGATGCTCTTCTTCGATCTGGGCAACGGTACGCTTCCGAGCCGCTATGCGCTCTACACCAACCCCGACCAGACAAACGGGTTCTCGGAGGACACGATCAGTTCAACGCTCAACGCCTATTACAACTACCTAAATATCGTCGGGCAACGGATGCGCAACAATCCGAAGACCGTCATCACCCTGACGGGTACGAACTCTCAGGATGTCGAACAGGAGATGTCGATCGACCTTTCTCGCCAACGCGCGGAAGGCGTCAAGAAGTATCTCGTTGAGATTTGGAAGATTGATCCCGAGCGCATCAAGGTCGAAGCACGCAAGCTTCCAGAGAACCCAACCCTGCCGACTACACCGGAAGGTATTGCCGAAAATCGCCGGGTCGAGCTTGGCAGCGATGCATGGGAGATCGTTCATCCAGTGCTCTTCAATCAGGTCGTGAAACGTCCTGACGCACCGACAGGTGGTTTCCAATGGGAGAACGGATTGCGCGATGATGCCATCGCCAAACGCGATCTCGTGATTTCTTATCAGGGTAAGCCCTGGGCGGACATCTCCGATCTGGGTCCACTTTCGACCACGAGCTATTCCGGATTCAACTGGCGCTCGGCCGAAGGGAACAAACTGCCCGACGGGGAAGACAAGATGTCGGTCCAACTCAAGGTTACCGATAAGACAGGCCGCGAGGTCCTTTCAAATCAGGATAATATCGATGTCAAACAGTTCTCGATCAGCCAGGTCGTAGCCGAGCACTTAGGCGATAAGACTCGCGAGACCTATAATTTGATCCTGTTCACCTATAACAAGTCCGACATGGGCAAATG
This sequence comes from Bacteroidota bacterium, assembly GCA_030706745.1. NCBI lineage: Bacteria > Pseudomonadati > Bacteroidota > Bacteroidota bacterium. The sequence goes on along the minus strand of JAUZNX010000011.1, from coordinate 8,916 downwards.
GAATCACAAGATTCTCGATAGCTATGTCTATGGTCGTATCCAGCCGAATTCAGACGTGACCGTCAATGGGTTTACGGATATTCTGGGGACGGACGACTACAATGTCAAGCTTTCGACCAATCGGGCGAATGCCGTAAAGAATGATGTCAGCGGACACATTAAAGGACGCGTCAAGTCGTTGACCGCACATGGTTTTGGTAAATCAGGACCAAACGGTCCGGCGATGTATCCGAACGAATTGCCGGAAGGCCGTTACTACAACCGGACAGTCCAGGTGTTGGTAGAGACTCCAATCAATCCGGCCCCTTAACGGCTTGGATGATCAATATTCGATGAATGGGATGGCCGCCAATCTGGCGAAATCGCGCCAAAAACGGCCTCCCATCATTATTCATAATATTTTTTTGTAACCGCTGCATTCTCGAACGTTTTAAATATAGCAGCCTTTGGTGAAGGCGTGTCTTGCGAATGAGGAACTATGTGTCCCATTCCTGAGATGCTATTGGTGATTCACCACTGCCGGTACTCGTGTTCTGCTGCTTATTGACGAGATCCTCCGGCGCCTTTGCAATCGCTTTCTTCGCTACGCTCCCGTTGCTGCGGGGGCTGTTTTAAGATCGGTAACCGGAATCGCGTGCGACTCCAGAAAGGTGTTGCAACGTGATTTTGCAGGGCTTGTATTACTGCTTCGTAAATCTGATGGCAATGGAAGAGTCACATTTTGAATGCGACAGAATGACGCGACGTCGCGCATCTTTTCGATGTGTGCTCGCGGTTTGGTTCTCCATTCTAATCCTGGCATTATGCGGCGTGGGCCTGCGGGCGCAGGACGCAAGGATCCACCACAAGATTGTCTCCGAATACCACAAAGCACCCCAGATGGGTCGCGATCTCTGGTTTACCCTGCTCACGAACTATGGTCTGCAAAACCTGTCCGGCAAGTACTTCGCGCTCTACGTGACCTCGCCGAACACGACGAACGTCTACGTCCAGCTCACGGGTGGGGCGCGGAATACTATTGTCGTCCAGCCTTACAAGATGACGACATTCAACATGCCGCTCACATGGGAAATGCATGGGAGCGGCACTGTCGGTCCGTTCGGAGTTCACGTCTGGTCGGACGATGCCGATATCAGCGCGTACGTCATGTCCCACAATCCCGCGACCTCCGATGGCATGTACGTCATCCCGACAATCGGCTGGGGCACCGAGTATGTCGTGGCCGCCTACGCCGCGCTTAACGAGGGTTCGGGCAGTACGACCATCGATCTCCCCAGTGAGTTCGGGATCGTCGCGAACCAGGACAATACGCGTGTCTCGATTACGCCGACCGCGGACATCCGGGTCGAAGCCAGCAGCGGCGCATGCTGCAGTTGCGTGCTCGCGCTGAAGGGCCAGACCTTCCTGGTCAGCTTGAACCGGGGCGAGTCCGTGCAGTACGAGAGCACGTGTACCCAAGACTGTGATAACTATGACCTGACCGGGACCGTGCTCAAATCAAACAATCCCATTGGCGTCGAGGGTGGCTCGCAGTGCACGAATATTCCATGCGATTTTCCCTATTGCGATCACGTGGTCGACATGCTTCCGCCCGTGCGCACCTGGGCGAAGTCATACTACACGTTGCCGTTCTACCAGCCGGCTGGCGCGTCCTCCGGCCATCAGGCTTCGACCTTCCTTGTCGTCGCGTCAAAACCGGGGCAGGTCATCAATCGGTTCGATAATGTTAGCGGGTTGTTGCCAGTCTTTACTTCGTCCCAAAAGTACGACTTTTTCTTTCTGAACGACATTGATCTGGGCAGTCGCTGGTCTTCGAAAGATCCATTCGAACTCGTGCAGTATATCAATAGCGCGTCGTACCCGGACAGGATCAACGGCAATGGCGACCCTGCCGAAGTCGTGATTAATTCGGCCGAGGAATTCAGCAAGACGGCGGTATTTTGCACGCCCATTTCGATCGGGTCTCAAGGGCCATACACGCACTATGTGAACATTGTCGCGAAATACGGCGATACCAATGTAAAGTTCGATGGCAAATCCGTGAAGAGCTTTCACCAAGTTTACATGGACGGCATTTTTGAGGGATACCGGGCCGATGCCGTCACTCCTGGTACGCACATCGTGACTTCCGATTCCGGGGTTGGAGTATATATCTACGGCTACGGCCACGACGAGTCTTATGCTTGGACCGGCTCATTCGCCAACAACAGCTATAACAGTGCTGACTCGACGGCGCCAAAGGCCGACACGTCCGGTCAGTGTTTCCAGGCGCATGTCAACTTGACTGATGTGGATGGCGATTCCAATAATCTTGGTCTGTATTACATTAGGGTGGATTCAAGCAATAACATGACCTTTAACCTCGACCCGGCATGGGTTGAAGGGAACGCGATAACTAAGACGTTCTACGATATGACGGTCGCTGACTTATCCAAGCCGGCGATCCTGATCCTCTCCGCGTTCGATCAGGCAGGCAATGTCACGACAGTCACCAGTACATACGCGCCACAGGATGCTCGGCTCGGTCCGCCCCTGCAAGATTTCGGTGTCGGCGATCCAAGTAGTTGCATCGTTATGTACGATACAATATCTAATACGCTGAATTTGCCCTACTACTTCCATAACATCAGGCTCGCGCGTGGCGATCAAGGTTTCTCTTTCCCCACGGATACGACCCTACCTGCCTCGCCGCTGGCGGTCGGAAGTGTGAATTTGGTCAAGATTTGTTTCAAATCGTTGAGGGGTTCAACTGTATTCGACACGCTTCTTATTGATGATGGGTGCAGCGTGAAGAAGGTCCTATTGACCGGTACCGGTGGACAACCCGATTTCCGCACCACGGGCCATGATTGGAGCACTCAGCTTCTCGGGACGGACAGCGTCTGGGATGGGACGAAGGGATTGCCGATCGAGGTGGTCAATACTTCTGCCGTACCGATTACGATCAATTCAATGTGGGTTGATGCCGTGGATTCCGCGAATTTCCTTCCGGTGAAGGATTCGCATTGGGCGACACCATCGAAACCAGTCTTAATTCCTGCCAAGGGACATGACACAGTTACATTCACGTTCCACACGACCCTGACGGATCCTATTGGTCCATATTCGCTGAATTGGTTTGCCAAGAGTGATCAGCTTGTGAGCTCTACCGAAACGGGAGTCCGCTCCAATATCCTGACCGCACAAACAGTCTCCGCAGGTACGACCTTTACGGCCGATACGACATTCGATATCGAGTGTGCGAATGCGACCTCTCCGCCAGCATCACTCCAATTTGTAATCACCGCGACTGGCAGCGCTACCAGCACGATTACTAAGGTCCAGCATAGTTCTACGGAATTCTCGATGTTCGGGGTGATGCGCGATGGGAATGCCATTCCTGATCCATCGCACATGAATGAACTGCTGAATTCGGGACAGAAGCTCGTGGTAACGGAGCAGTTCCAGGCTCCATTGATGAAAGACACCACGTTTTTCGATACCATCACCGCCTTCTACATTGACCAAACAGATGGCCTGACGAAGATGGTCGGTGGTCGTCCGCTGCTTGCTACAATCCATGTGATATATCGAAGTGGTGTGGTAACCCCGGCGCTCTTGACCTTCCCAGCGGTCCCATACCAAGGACCGCCTGTTACGCTGCCGATTGCAATTAAGAACACGCAGAGCAGTGAGACGCTCGTGGTAGACAGTATCTTCATCAACCCGCTCCTCGATCTCAAGAACCAGACTTACGGCAAGGCATTTACCTTTTCGTTGACTGGTGGCGCCAAATGGACTCCCCAGGCGATTGCCCCAAATGGAAGCGTTACGATTCTTGTCAGCTTTGATCCTTCCATTAGCTTCGATCAGACTCAACAGGTGACGGTACAGGTAAATAGCAACAGCTGTCCGGATCTCCCGCTTCAGTTGGTTGCTCAGACGACCGTTAGCGGCGCGTCTGGCGAAGACTACGTTCCAAGTGGCTTCTCGGCTTGCGACCTAGCGCCACGGACGGTCACGATTTATAATACCAAGCCGAAGAATGCCGATGAAGAGGTCGCGGACACAATCGTCAAGGTGTGGTTTACGTCTACGAATTCTCCGATCGGAAAGAATTTCTCCGTCGTCGGAGATCCGGTGCAGGCCCAGGCTGTGATCCATGGCTATGACTCACTATCCATCCCAATCACGTTCCAGCCGGACCCAACTGTCTTCGGCCGTCAACCATACCAGGATACGATTTACGTTACGCTGCACAACTGGCGTATTGATGAGACCGTCTTCGTGGTCGTCCGAGATACCGGCGTGACCGAAGCTCTAACGGCTACGGCGGGTTCGGGTGCCAGCGTCATCGGCCAGACCTTCACGCTTCCGATTTCGTTTAGCGTGAACAACAACGGGCTCGCCGAGCCGTTAGCGAACCGGAAGATTTCGCAGGTGAAGTTCACGATCGCGCTCAATAGCAATCTGCTAAGCATCGATCAGGGAACGATCGCCAGTCAATTCGTGGCGGCTACATCACCAGCATGGACCGTCGATCCGTCATCGAGGCTCGCGCTGGCTCCGCAGATTCCACAAATTCCACCCGTACACAATGGGGCGATTCTGGATACGCTGTATCTGACACTGAATGCTCCGAGCGGCAGCTATCTCGACGAGTCGAATATTCTTCCTCTGATCGGCAGCCTGAAATTCCAGGTGAAGTTGACCGACAGTGCCGACAAATCGCCGATCACACTTGTGAACACGGAATTGCTGACATCGACGGGTGCGATCGCAGGTTGCGTTTCGCCAAGTTCGATGAGTGGTAATTTTGCCGATCAACTGCTGTGCGGCGATAAGACCATGCGGGCTGTGATGAACGGTGCCACGGAAATCGACTTCATCCATCCGGCGACCCCGGATCCGGTCACAGGAAACGCGATCACGATCAGCTATGCGAACCGTCTGGAAGGCGTCCTTTCGCTGGGGATTTATGACATCCTGGGCAACGAGGTCGCGCGTCCGCTTGACGGCGTCGCACAGGGTGCTGGTTCATGGCAGGTTGTCTGCGATGTATCGCACCTACCGAGCGGTCAGTATACCTACCGCCTGAGCGAAGGCCGCACTGTGATCTCGAAACAGTTCGTGATCCAACGATAAATCACGCGAACCACATGAAAACGAAGCCTACATACGCGTTGAATGGAATTCTTCGAGACCCGCCGGGGGCGTCGCCGATTTCACTAAAAATTTCTCAATTCTCTTTTTAGGTGAGACTTACGAATGCAAATGTCACATATTAATTTCGACACGATGAAACACCGTTATGTGCTCCGCGCGGCTGTGCGTTATGCTTACGCGCTTTTAGGGCTTGTGCTTCTGCTCGCGATGCCGCATGCCGGCGCGCAAGCCCAGAATGCGCGTATTCACCACAAGATCGAATCAAAACATCTCCAGGCTCCGCAAATGGGTCGGGATTTGTGGTTTACGCTCATTACGAATTACGGTCCTGGCGGTTCTGGGAAGTATTTCGCACTCTATGTAACCTCCCCGAATGTAACGACGGTTCACGTCCAGCTTACGAGCGGTGGCACGTATTCCATCGATATTCAGCCATACAAAACGGCGGCATTCAATATCCCGCTGCAGTGGGAGATGGAATCGAGCGGACAGGTTGAGGACATGGGCGTTCATGTCTGGTCGACCAATGCCGACATTTGCGCCTACGTGATGTCACACAATCCTTATACATCGGACGGAATGTATATCATCCCGACGATTGGCTGGGGCACCGAGTACGTAGTCGCGGCCTACGCCGCACTTTTCGAAGGCTTTGGCTCCTATGTCTTCGATCTTCCGAGTGAGTTCGGAATCGTTGCGGATCAGGACAACACCCGAATCAGTATCACCCCGACCCAAGACGTTCGAGTCGAAGGTTCGAATGGTGCATGCTGCAGTTGCGTGATGGGTCATCAAGGGCAAACGTTTCAGGTTGTCCTGAACCGTGGTCAGTCAATCGAATTCAAGACCACGTGCACAACGGACTGCGACAATTTCGATCTTACGGGTACGGTCATCAAGTCGAACAATCCGATCGGTGTGGAGGCAGGCTCACAATGTCCGAATATTCCTTGCGATTTCCCATATTGCGATCACGTTCTCGATTACATACCGCCGGTTCGAACGTGGGCCAAGACCTACTACTCTATTCCATTTTACCAACCGCCGGGAGCGACGTTGGCGCATAATGCTTCGACATTTCTTGTCATTGCGACCAAAGCCGGGCAGGTTATCAAGCGCTATGACAATGATCGCCAGCAGGACCAGATCTATTTCACCGCAAGCAAGAAATATGATTTCTACTGGCGCAATGATATCGATCAAGGCAGCCGTTGGAGTTCCGATCAGCCATTTCTGCTCGTGCAGTATATCAACAGCTCGAGTTATCCGGATAACGTCAATGGCCAGGGCGATCCGGCTGAGGTCGTTGTTCCTTCGTCCGATCAGTTCACGAAACAAGTCGTCTTCCAAACGCCAATTTCAATTGGCAACAAGACGCCGTATACGAACTACGTGAGCATCATCGCACACTATGGCGATAACAACGTAATTCTCGATGGCAAATCGGTTAAGAATCTGACGCGAGTTTATATTGACGGAATCTTCGAAGGTTATCGCGCGGGTAATGTTGCGCCAGGTGGTCACGTCATTACGTCCGATTCGGGTGTTGGCGTATATATTTATGGTTATGGATTCGATGAGTCGTATGCCTGGACGGGTTCCTTTGCCACGAATTCATTCAATAGTCCTGACACCATACCACCCGTGGCCGACACTTCGGGTCAGTGCCTTCAGGCGCATGTCAACCTTTCTGACTTGTTGAGCGGTGGCGATTCGGTTACCGGTATCTACTATATCCGAGTCGATTCGGTCAACAACATGGGTTATTTACTCGATTCATCCTGGATCGAAGGTAAGGCCAAACCGAAATCGCTGTATGACATGACCGTCGCGGACCCCACCAAGCCGGCGATCCTGATTGTTTCAGTATTCGATCAAGCTGGCAATTCCACGACAATTACCAGCACGTATGTTCCTCAGGATGCACGGCTCGGACCCCCATTGCAGGATTTCGGCGTCGGTAATCCGAGCAATTGCGTGATGATGTATGATACGATTGTTAATACACAAAAGACGCCATATCATTTCAAGAGCATCTCGCTGGTACTTGGTGACCAAGGATTCTCATTCGCCTCCGATACCGTAAAGCCGGCATCCCCAATTGGCATTGATAGCGTCGGCATCGTCAAGATCTGCTTCAAGTCCATTAAGGGATCTACCGTCTTCGACACGCTTCGCGTTGACGATGGCTGCTTCGTTAAAGATGTGATCCTTACTGGTACCGGTGGGCAACCGGATTTCCGGATTACCGGACACGACTGGGGCACCCAACTCCTGGGCACATCCAGTGTCTGGGATGGAACGAAGGGGGCAGCCATTGAGATCGTAAATACCTCACCGAACCAGCCAATCAAAATTGATTCGATGTGGGTGGATGATCCAGTGCATTTCAAGCCCACAATGGATTCCCATTGGGCTACTTCGACTAACCCTGTTATCCTCGGAGGTAAGGGGATCGATGTGGTGACCTATACATTCACGACAACCGATCCTCCCGACACAGCGGGACAGTATCGGACGATGTGGCATGCACTGAGCAAACAGCTCATCAGTGGTTCGGAAACCGGCATCCGGTCGAATAATCTGACTGGCCTTGCAGTGACCCCGGGTCGTTCGTTCTACTCGAACATCGACACCACGATCACTTGCGCCAGTGCGGGCAACGACGTCTTGATACTGACCGACACCATTGCCGCTTCCGGGACCAGCGCCACGACGATTTCCAAGGTTATCCATAGTTCGCCATACTTCACGAACTTCACGGTGACCCGGAATAATGGGACATTGGTTGCGAATCCCTCGAACATGCAAGAGGCTCTCAATCCGGGAGACATGCTCTTTGTATCCATGCAGTTCGATGCGCCGCTCTCCAAAGACAGCACGTTCATCGATACCGTCTGGGCGTATTACGTGGACGATAGAGATGGCACCACTCAGTTGATCGGAGGTCAGCCGCTGATCCTGAAGGTACACGTTATTTACCGTTCCGGAGTGGTCAGCAATGGAGGTGTCGTTAACTTTGCGCCGGTCAAGTATCAAAGTCCGGTAGTCTGCCAGACATTGACAATAACCGACACTACAGATGAACCGCTTGATGTGTCCGGATATGCGACAAACGTCACGTATGCGAGCTCATTCAAGATCACGGGCTTGCCTGTGACGCTGCAGCCTCATCAGTCTGTAACGGTGACAATTTGCTTTGATCCGTCGGTGAGCTTCGACGCGAAGCAAGATCTCGCGGTAACCTTCACAAGTCCGAATTCTTGCACTCCGCTTACTGCAGAAATCACTGCGTACACTACGGTTGGCGGTGCGGCCGGGCAGGGTTATGCCGCCAGCGGATTCTCAGCCTGTGATAATCCAACGCGCACGGTTACAGTTTATAACCTGCAGCCGAAGGATGCCAGTGGCGAGGTCGCCGATACAATTGCGGCGATCAGTTTCAAGAGCGGGAAGAACTTCTCTGTTCTCGGAAATCCGATTGGCGACACAGTACATGGGCAGGGTTCCTTACCGGTCCAGATCATGTTTATTCCGGACCAGGTGGGTGGCCGCAACTTCTATAGCGACACGCTCTTTGTCGAACTCAAGAGTTCGCGAAGTGACACAACGGTCGCCATCTACGTGGCGGATACTGGCGTGACTCAAGCCGTAACGGCTACGGCGGGTTCGGGTGCCAGCGTCATCGGCCAGACCTTCACGCTTCCGATTTCGTTTAGCGTGAACAACAACGGGCTCGCCGAGCCGTTAGCGAACCGGAAGATTTCGCAG